>CAYWNI010000253.1:0-5118 GCA_964459525.1 uncultured Lentimicrobiaceae bacterium
TTTTGTAAACGCCGGAGCACTAAACGATCTGGGTCTTTTTGCCGGCATCAGCGTTTTAGGTGCGGCTTTGTTTTCGCTCATCGTACTACCTCATTTACTTCCGGAAAACGAGCCTGAAGCCAAGCCAAATCGCGGTTTTATCGACAAGTTAGCCAGTTTCGATTTGAGCAAAGTAAAAGGACTAGGATGGTTTGTTGTGGCCTGCACCATTTTATTTGCATTTACCATGCATTACGTTGGTTTTGATGCCGATATGATGAAGAGTAACTACATGAGCGACAAGCTAAAAACAGCTGAAAACGAGCTAAACAACGTAACTTCACTGTCGAAAAAAACCATTTACTTGGTCACTCCCGGCAAGGATGAAGCGCAGGCACTCGAAGCCAACCAAAAGGTTTGGGAAAAATTGCAACTGCTTCAATCAGAAGGTCGAATAGAGCAATCTACCGCTGTAAATGCATTGCTTCCGGCAGCCTCGGCACAAAAAGAGGCTCTGGATAATTGGCGTGAGTTTTGGGTCAGGAACGCCGACTCGGTGCGCCAGCGTTTGGAAAGCGAAGGGGGAAAGCTGGGCTTTAAACCCAGTGCTTTTGAAGGTTTTTTGCAGTGGATTTCTAAGCCTGTCGATCAAATAACTTCGGATTCGCTCGGCAAAATAAACCCACTATTTCTGGACAATTACTTTATCCGTAAGGACACGCTAACAGCCATAATCAACGTAGTGAAAGTGAACAACACCACAGAAGCTATTCAAGATGTTTATGATGTGTTTGAGGACGATCCTGCTGTTTGGGTAATAGACAAACGCCGCATTACCAGCGATTTTGTGACCATCCTCAAAGACAATTTCAACAAGTTAATCTGGATATCCATTTCGCTGGTTTTCATCATACTGCTGGTGGCTTACGGGCGCATTGAGCTCACCCTGATCACCATGATTCCGATGGTAGCGAGCTGGATTTGGACGGTTGGGCTGATGGGGTTACTGGGCATTGAGTTTGATATTTTCAATGTGATCATCCTAACCTTTATTTTCGGGCTGGGCATCGACTACAGCATTTTCATGATGCGCGGATTATTGCAGGAATATAAATATGGAAACCATGATTTATCGGCATACAAAATTTCTATAATTCTTTCAGGAATAACCACCCTACTGGGAATTGGCGTACTTATTTTCGCTCAACACCCTGCCCTAAAATCTATCGCACTGATGTCGATAATTGGCATTTTGTCGGTAATTTTCATCACATTTACCCTGTTGCCGCGTGTATTCCGGTGGTTGATTTCCTACAGCGAAGGCTTGCGTATTCGTCCTGTAACCTTCCTCGACTTTTTGTTTAGCATTTGGGCACTTTTTGTATTCGTGAGCGGTTCTCTTTTTCTGAGTTTTCTCTCGTTGATCATGCCCCTTATTCCAATTGCCGAAAGCAGAAAAAAATACTTCGTACACCAGATGTTCAGAAACCTGACGTGGTTTATGATTTACATGAACTTCCTGTCGAAGAAAACGATAATAAATCCTGACGGTGAAGATTTTAGCAAGCCAGCCATTATTATCGCCAATCACCAAAGCCATGTCGATTTGATGATGCTGATGCTGCTAACGCCACGCATGGTTATACTAACCAACAGCAGCAATTACGAAAATCCAATATATGGCAAAGCCCTTCAATATGCTGGATTTATTGAAGTTTCGGGCGACTATCAACGGGTAATTGATGAGGTACAAAAACAGGTTAATGCCGGCTATTCTGTGGCTATTTATCCCGAAGGACACAGGTCGGCTACGGGCGAAATAACCCGTTTTCATCAAGGGGCTTTTTACCTGGCGGGCAAATTAAACCTTGATATCCTACCCCTTATTTTGGCTGGCCAGCGGGCTTGTCTCAATAAAAGTGAACTCCTTCTGAAAAGAGGCCACCAGATCACCCGTTTTTTACCACGCATTAAACTTGATGAAGGAACTTATGGAAACACGCCACGCGAACAGGCCAAACAAGTAAGAAAATACTTTGCCGACGAGTTTAACCAAACCCGCGATAAGTTGCAAACACCTGATTATCTGCATGATTTTGTGGTGAAAAACTATTTGTATAAAGGGCCTATTTTGGAATGGTACACGCGTATTAAGTTGCGCCTCGAAAACAACTATGCCTTTTTCGACCAACTTATCCCCACAGAAGCGCATATTTTAGATCTTGGCTGTGGCTATGGTTATCTGGCCTACATGCTTCACCTCCGATCGCCACAGCGCACCGTTCTGGGTGTTGATTACGATAAAGAAAAAATTTCGGTGGCCACTCATTGCGCCCTGAAAAACAAAAACGTAAGTTTTGTTCATGGCGACATCACGAAATACCAGATTCCTGTGGCCGAAGTTTACATTTTAAATGACGTACTGCATTATTTTCCACAGTCCGAACAAGCGGCAGTCATAGAGCGTTGTATTGCTCAACTGCCCCCAGATGGCCTCATCGTTATCAGAGATGCCGATAACAGCCTGAAGAAACGACACTTAGGAACACAAATTACAGAACTGCTTTCCACAGGAATTGGTTTTAACAAAACCAACAACAAATTAGATTTTGTAAGCCGCCACCAAATTATTGATATTGCCGCACGCCACAAATTAGGCCTCGAAATAATCGACAACACGAAGAGAACTTCTAACCTGATTTATCTGCTTAAAAGATAGTTAATTCATATTTAAACACATTTTAAAAATGAAACCACATCACCTGAAACGATTGACAAAAAAAACTGGCATGCCACCAGGAGCTGTTTGCTACGTGGGTGAGCACCGTAATTTTATCCCCAATTTGTATGTTATTGAATACAATCAGGATTTTTTTCAACAGGTTTCAATAAAGGAAATCAGTGAGGTTAATAAGTTGACTGGGCGCGATACCGTGCGTTGGCTCAATGTTGAAGGAATTCATGATACAAAACTCATTGAACAGATTGGCACACATTTTAATCTACATCCTCTAATTTTGGAGGACGTAGTAAACACTTCGCAAAGGCCAAAGTTAGAGGAATACGACAATTGCATTTTCATATCAATGAAATCGCTGGTATTCAATGAATCAGAAAATAAAGTAACACCAGAGCAAATTAGCATTATTCTTTTAAAGAATATGGTAATCACTTTTCAGGAACAAGTGGGAGACACTTTGGTGGAGGTTCTCGAACGCATTCGCCTATCGAAATTTAAAATCAGGGCAAAACGCAGCGATTATCTGGTGTACGCGCTTATCGATTTAATTGTAGACAAATACTATATCTCAGTTGAAGCCTTGGGTTCACAGCTTGAAGTACTTGAAGAAGAGGTTTTTAATAATCCGACACCAGCTTCTTTGTACAAAATACAGGCTGACAAACACGAACTTCTCGAAGTTAGACGCTCCGTTTATCCTTTGCGCGAAGTTATCAATAGGTTTCAGAAAGACGACCTCGACTACATCGATGAAAACAACCTGAAATATTTTAATGATGTGTACGATCACACCATCCGAATTATAGACACCATCGAGACTTACCGAGAGCTAAACACCGGATTAAAAGACATTTACCTTAGCAGCATTAGCCTAAAAATGAACCAGATAATGCAAGTTCTAACCATCGTTGGCGCCATATTTATTCCGATAACTTTTTTGGCAGGTGTGTATGGCATGAACTTCGAATTCATGCCTGAGCTGCATTGGAAATACAGCTATCCCATTTTCTGGGCAGCAATTCTGGTAATTGTAGGATTGATGGTGGCCTTTTTCAAGCGAAAAAAATGGCTATAACGCAATAACCGCCAACCTTATTGATGGTCGCTCTCACCAACCTCGATACTCCGCAAATTTTACGACATTTGTCGTCGCAATCTCACCTATAAAAATAAAATTATGAGCAATGCCAGCCTTCAGAAGTTATTAATTGCTATCGACGAAAGTCTGGCAGAAATCAGTTTCATCAAACTAACACTAAGCGGAAAAAAAGCTGTAGAAGCCGAACTTAAAAACGTGTATGTCAAGGTGGTAACACTGAAAGCTGGCAACCGTTTGTCGTTTACATACAGGCATACCACCAATGACATCACAAAGAATTACACCTTTGCCGATGGACTGAAAGAAATTGAATTGCTTTTGGAAAAATCCTTTAACCAGGCCATTTTACTTACCGCAAACGCCGACATTCATTTTATGGAACTGTCGGAAACGAAAAGCACTATTAAGGTAAAACCGACGAGCCGCCAGTTAAAACCTGTGTTTCTTCACGACAAACAAAAGCAAAGGCTGATCAGCGTTGAAAACAACCCCTACCTCCAAAAACTTGGCATTACCCTCCCCGATGGGAAAATAAAAAAGGGAAGCGAAGACAAGTTCCGCCAGATAAACAAATATGTAGAAGAAGTGAGCCGCATAATCGAGGTGGCTGGTTTTGAAAAGACTTTTTCTATTGTCGACATGGGCTCGGGTAAGGGCTATCTCACCTTTGCGCTTTACGACTACCTGACAGGGAAGATGGGATTTTTGCCCAAAGTTACTGGAGTGGAATTGCGTCCTGGGCTGGTAAAAACCTGTACCGAAATTGCTCGCAGCGCAAGCTATTCCGGGCTTCAGTTTCTGGAGGGCACAATAGAAAGCGTTGATTTACCAGCCATTGACATGCTTATCGCCCTGCATGCCTGCGACACTGCCACCGATGAAGCGCTGTTTCGTGGAATTGCACATGGAGCAAAAGTGATTATTACCGCACCTTGTTGCCATAAACAGATTAGACAACAAATGAACCCTGAAGGAGTTTTGGGTGAGATTACGAAATATGGCATACTAAAAGAACGACAAGCCGAAATTGTTACAGACACCATTCGCGCGCTCATCCTCGAAGCCAATGGCTACCGCGTTAAGGTTTTTGAGTTTATTTCAACAGAACACACGCCTAAAAACGTAATGATAGCAGCAGTAAAAAAACAGAATTTTGAATCTGTTGACACGGAAAAACTAACGCAGGTTGAATCACTAAAAACAATGTTTGGAATTGAAGTCCATCACCTTGAAAAACTGCTCGAATCATCAAAGTGAAAACTCCAAACACCTTGATTAACTGGTTATTTATTGTTCTGTG
>CAYWNI010000254.1:0-5098 GCA_964459525.1 uncultured Lentimicrobiaceae bacterium
AGTCGTTGTCGGTAGCTCCTGGTGCAGGGCGGTTATCGTAGTTTAGCGTAACTCCCACACTTAGAAAGAAGTCTAATGGTAAATCGTATTTCAGATTGAGATTGAAATCGGTTCTAAAACGACCTTTTTCTGTAACACCAGGATAAGCATACACACTCGACTGCAATCCCAGATCACCCATATCGAAAATATTGCATTGAAATCCTAAAAAACCCTCTAAACTGTTTTTGCTAGCCACCGCAGGGTCTTCAAAGTTTTCAAAATTCCAGGCGGCACCTGCCGAAAGCATCAGGTATTGCATGTGGTTGTTAACCAAATAGTGTCCCAAACCTCCTTTGGTTATCGCCCTGAGCGTCAGTTTTTGTTCTGAACTTTGCAATAGATCGCTCTGAGCGGTAATGTACAAGTTCTTTAAAATATAAAAATTTATACCCAGTCCTCCCTCAGTACGTTGCGAACTGGTGGTAATGGTATCATCAATGGTTTGAAAACTTCTAACAAAATTAAAACTTGCGTTCGCATTAACTTTATTTGATTGATAACCAGTATTTAAACGACCGTTAAACTGACTGTTGTTGTTTTCCTTGGTAAGCGTAAAACCTAGCGAAAGCAATAAACTCAAACGACTAGAAAAAGTCTGTTTAATTTTTTTTAAATAAACAATATCCACGGGATTGACTCTATACTCATGGCCAAGCTCATCTGTAATCAAAACAATGTCGCGGATAATGGAGTCTGTCATCAGGTGTCCGTAATATCTTTCGTTATTGCTTAGGTTCACAATAAACATTTTGCTGCTTTTCAGGTACTTAACTTTGTCCCATTCAATCTTAAAATCGCTATCGCTATAACTGGTTTTGTATTGTAATACACCTTGTTTCAGCTCTTTAATTTCACCTACCAACACGTTGTTATTGGCCATGATGATTGTATCATTTTGTGAAAATAAGCCTAAAGAAGTTGTTAAAAAAAACGCTAAAAACAAAGTGTAACAGATGTTTCTGTTCGTCATAATGCTAAAAAATTTATTCGAAGCGCAAAAATATCAAAAAGCAGCTTTTAGTGGAATATAATTATCACATCATGAAACAATATTGCTAGTTTTCGCCCCACGGCACTTGCCGGCAATTACTGTTTATATACAAAAGCATTCACGCTCAAGCCTGCGCCAACAGAGGCAAACAGGAGTATATCACCGGGATTTATCTCATGCTCAGGGTATTCACCTTTCAAAAGTTTATCGTATAAAGTAGGAATGGTAGCTACCGAACTATTTCCAAGCAAATGGATACTCATGGGCATTATGCCATCCGGGGTTTCTTTCTGTTTATACAAACGATACAACCGTTTCACCATGGCCTCATCCATTTTTTCGTTGGCCTGATGGATTAATATCTTTTTTACTTCCGATAAATCAACATCCGCCCTCTCCAAGGCCAGTTTCATGGCTGCGGGAACTTTTGAAATACCGTATTCATAAATCTTACGCCCCTGCATTTTAAGGTAAACAACCTTGGGATCGCTTTCTGGTTTGTATGATGCCCTCATATACAAATAATTGTTTTCAACCACCGTATCGGTTTGCATGGAGGAAGACAAAAACCCTCTTTTTTCCGATTCCTCAACACCTTCTACAATGGCGGCTCCAGCACCATCTGAATAAATCATCGAATCGCGGTCTACCGGATCAATTACTCTACTCAAGGCTTCGGCGCCAATCACCAAAAATCGACGACCTAAACCGGATTTAATGAACGCATCTGCATGAATAACACCCTGAACCCATCCCGGACAACCGAAAAGAATGTCGTAAGCAATACAAGAGGGATTTTTGATTTTCAGCATCCGCTTTACGCGTGAAGCCAAACTGGGCACAGCATCTGTTTGGATAGTTCCCTCCTTTATGTCGCCAAAATTATGGGCCACAATAATCTGATCAATAGTCTCCACATCAATTCCCGCATTTTCAATGGCTTTCTGACTGGCAAAAAAAGCCATGTCGGAAGTAAGGAATTCGGGAGTAAGGTAACGTCGTTCCTCAATACCCGTTATCTCGTTGAATTTCCGAATGATATCTTCACTTGAACTTTCCAGCTTTTTACTGCTTTCGTCGAAGAATTCCTTATCGAGAAAGTCCGCGTTTTTAACAATTTTATTTGGAACATAACTTCCCAGTCCGGTAATAAGCGTATTGATGTAGGTCATAGAGTATACAGTTGAAAAAATTTGTAAAGCTCCGCTCATTTGCGCTTCACCCCTATACAATTAAGGTGAAAATAAACAACGAAACAACCATGACAGGCAAGGTTGCCATTGCTTGCAAGGAGCATTACTTTTCGCAGCAAAGATAAAAACTATATTTGAGTTTCCATTATTTCGTTTTTCGTTATCCGTGTGGTGAGGTTCGTGGTTTGTTTTGCTGAATATTCAGTTAGTATGCCCAACTTCAAACGTCATTGTTGGATTCTACAAAAAGGATAGAAAAACATACTAATATACTATATATCTGTTATTTATAAAGAAATCTGCATCCGCGTTGCAAATACGGACGAGGAATTTAATTCCTTAGGCATACTAGTGATAAAAACAGTTATAGCTTAATATATATCCATAATTTCTACTCACGAACACCCCTACGTTAAGCTTTTCAACTGAAAACATGAAAAACAGATTTAGGAACGCAAAAGATACTTAAAACTGCCAGTCAGCTAACAGGATAGCGACCTATCGTTAACATTAGTCCTTGACGCAACGAACACTAAAGCCGCTAGTTTTATCGTAGCCACTCCGATTCACTTGGTCGTAATCGCTTCTAAGGCTTCGGTACCAAGCATGGATATCGGAGTACTCACTTGACGACCACCAGTAGCTCCAGTATGTCAGGCGGCTAAATGTTTCATCGTTGTAGCGAACACCTCCAGGAAGGGCTGTGAACCCAAAGTTATTGGTTGCTCCTGTATTAGGTGGAGCCCAATGAGTTGTTCCGGCTTCTTTCATTTCCTGACCTTCATTAGTGCCACGCCAGTCGGTAGCATCGGCTTCGTTCTGGGTCATGCCCAATGCCATTTCTAAAGTTTTCCACTCTGCATCACTAGGCAAATGCCAACCATCCGGACATGCAATATAGGCAGCATCCCAGGTGTAAAGTCTACCATAAACATCACCGTTCCCAAGTTCATTGTTGTAAGTCCAGGAATTTGCGGTTACGTAATTTAGGTTTTCGGCAAACCAAATTTGGCCTCCTATTCCAATTGTGGCATAGGTTTTACCGTCTCGGGGATCGGTAAAGGTGCCGGGACCTCCATTGTTTACGGTAACACTATTGGTGTACTGACCTGTCAATCCTTGTGTATCTTTTACTTCCAGTTTGACCACGTAAGTGTTTTCAATACCAAATTGGTGATTTTCAGTTTTTTCGACACTCCACTCCGTGTCCCAACTACCATCGCCGTCAAAGTCCCAGCGCACTTGCAGCTGACTGGTCGGGTCATCAATATCGGTGCTACCAGAAGCATCAAAGGCAAAGTTGGTACTGGTAGTGCCACTTAAAGGAGATACAGAAAAAAGAGCCGTTGGCGGGGTGTTACCACCCCCTCCCGAAACCACTATATAGTCAACTTTACTTTCTGTACCAGAACCATAATTATTGGTTGCTGTTAATGAAACAGTATAAGAGCCATTGGCGTTGTAGATGTGTACTGGATTTTGTTCAGCACTTGTGTTTCCATCGCCAAAATCCCATTGCCAAGCGGTTGGCGTATTTGTGGACTGATCTATGAAATTAACCGTTAATGGAGCAGTTCCACTGGTTGAGTTAGCATAAAAAATTGCATTGGGAAGATCTGAATCAGAAGAACTGGCAATCAGCTGTTCAAAACTAATTAAAGGTGGGTTTGTGTTAAAATCAAATATCTCTTTTCCCAAAATTTCGGCTTCAACCCCAACACCTAAATTGGCATCTGCATAAAAACTCCACCACGGAACACTTTGCATATCTGCCTCAATTCTACCCCCTAAGTCTGCGTAGAGATAGGGTGATACAATACCGTAAATTAGCACATTGAGCTGTGGTTTTATATAAGCTCTTGCTTCTGCATTGCAATTTAATTGCGGAGGAGTGTAATTAAATGATCTGTTAAAATCATTAATCGTATTCCACTCACGGTCTTGGTATTTGAGCCCAACGGTATAATCCATTCCCTGAACAACACCCGTATTTACCTCGCAAGAAACCATGGCATCTACACCTACGGCAATTTCCAGTTCTGGCACCAATACTACAGGAACTCCGGAGATTAATGCAATAATTGGCTGAAAATACACGCTGGCCAGTTCCACTTCATGGTCATAGCTAAGATCAACAAGCTCAATAGTAGTCGAAAAATCAAGGTTTTGCTCAATATCATAAGTAAGCTCAAAAAGACTAATGCGGGGAGGGATGTACCCAATTTCTAATTGACCATTTAACTCTGTTAAAATAGAGAAATTACCTTGCACATGAATTTTTTGCTCCGGATCTAGAAAAACATCTATCCCATATTCTAGCTGTGTATCTTCAGTACTTTTTATAAAAGAAGTATCCAAAACAACACCTTCTCTGTGGTAGTTTATCTTCATTATCTTTTGGGTGGAAAGCATCGAACCAAAAGATGTTTGCCCTTCGTTTACAACATCAGTAAGGCTGGCAAACCCTGTTTCTACTACCAATCCATCTGCACTCTCCGAAATTTTGTTTATTTTTCTCAGCAACCCATACCCATCTGCCGAAACAATGAAATCGCCTGCTTCCAAAGGCAATTCAGTTGCAAGGTTTTTATTAAAATACAAGGTAAAATCTGATGAATCAATTCCTATAAGATTACTTTGCCAAACCTGATTATCAATTACTTTTGTTGTTTCAGGAACCTTATTGCTCTCAGGTGGATCGTCTTTTGTTTCTTTTTTACATGCTTGGAAAATCAGGATTGAAACGGTTAACAAACCAACAAAGAAAAATAAGATCGATTTTTTTTTCATGAGGCACTACTTTTATAACATTTATCACAAAGATAAAAACTATAATCAATATCAAAATAAATTATTAAAGTCTGCTATTTTT
>CAYWNI010000255.1:0-5068 GCA_964459525.1 uncultured Lentimicrobiaceae bacterium
GAACTCACTGAACTTCTGGGAGGAAAAGTATGGGTTGACTCAGAAAAAAACAAAGGCTCAATCTTTTATTTATCGCTGCCGCTAAAGCAAGTTTCCATAACAACCGAAAAAGAGCTTGTGGCAGAATCTAAGCACGGGGCGCTATCAGGATTAACAGTTCTGATAGCTGAAGATGAACCCTCAAACCTTGAATACCTGCACGAATTACTCATCGAAGAAGTTGCCAATATTGAGCATGCCTTGAATGGGAAAATGGCTGTAGAAATGGCTACCTCTCACCAATATGACCTTATTTTAATGGACATAAAAATGCCCCTACTAGATGGAGTAGAAGCCACGAAAGAAATACGCAAAGCAAATCCAAACCAGCTCATTATTGCACAAACAGCCTACACACAAACCGCAGAACGTGATGCCGCATTAAAGGCTGGATGTGCCGGCTATGTAACTAAGCCTATCGATAAACAGACGCTTTTTGATACGATAAATAGGGTTTTAACCAATTATAATCCTACCAATTAATAAATATCTCATGATAAAGTTGCGAATCATATTCAGCATTTCTTTAATTGCAGCGATATTCGCCATAACAGGTTGTTCATCGCCCAAAGACCAATCAGTAAAAATCGCTATAAGCAAACAAAATGATGCCTATGCCCAATGGCTGGAGCGCAACACAGACTCTTTAGAGCTTGTAAACCTTTATCCCCTTGGGCTAAACGAAGCTATAACAACCCTAGCCAAGTGCGATGGATTTCTGATTACCGGAGGCGAAGATGTTTTTCCGGGCTATTACGGAAAAGTCGCTGACACCATTCGCTGTGGCAGTTTCGATCATTATCGCGACAGCCTAGAGATCATGGGTATTGCTCTTGCGCTCGAAAACAACATGCCAATTATGGGCGTATGTCGCGGAGAGCAGATTTTAAACGTCGCTCTCGGCGGAAGTTTAATCATTGACATCCCCAGCGATTTCGACACCACTGTGGTTCACCGTCAGGAGGATTACAAACGCTGTTTCCATGCGGTTACTTCTGTTCCGGAAACCAACCTGTTTCTAATTTCAGGAGCTGAAACCGACTCTGTAACAAGCAATCACCACCAAGCTATCGACAGATTAGCCGATGAATTGATGATTTGCGCCTATGCTGACGACAGTATCCCTGAAGCCGTTACTTGGAGAAATCGCGTTGAAAAGGGATTTTTGCTCGCCGTACAGTGGCATCCTGAACGCATGCGCCCCGGACATCCCTTTTCTGATCCGCTGGCCAAGGCATTTTTAAAGGAAGCAAAAAGTTATCAGAAAGCTAAACTTTTACTAAGCGAATGAAGGTAAACGCTGAAAAACAGATCATCTTAATCACCGGAGCATCAAGCTTTACTGGCCGATATGTCATCAATCAATTGCTTTTGAAAAGCCAGAGTATGCTTGTGCTTACAAGCCGAAAACCTGAAACATTAAGTAGCTATCAAAACCCACGAATTCATATTACTGCGGCTGACTTAACAAACCCTCAATCCTTTAAAGCTATTTTTGAAACCTACCCGATAACAACAGTCATTCATCTGGCGGCCATGGCAAGGCTGCGCGAAGGCGAACAAAATCCGGCAGAGGCCATCAATATAAACCTAATCGGTACGTTAGCACTAAAAAAGCTGGCTGCTGAATATGGCGTTGACACCTTCGTGTTTACCTCATCCGACCTCGCCCGCGAAGCAACGTCCGTTGTAGGCATGTGCAAATACCTGATTGAGGAAGCTTTTCGCCTTAACGAAGCCCTATCTCCCCGACTCGTAACCATAAGAATGCCAAATATAACCGATAGTTCTGGCGCTGTTACGCTGCTGTTTAAAAAACAAATTGAACAAGACGGTCCCGTTACCATTACCCACAAAAAAATGAGCAGACGTTTCGTTTCGGGCGAAAATGCAGCCAAAATCATTTGTCATGCCGCCTTATCAGGAAACCACCACGATTTATTTGTCAACCTCGACAAAGCAACCAACATTTTGGATTTGGCTAAACAAATGATTTTAAACTCAGGGAAAACAATTGAAGTTAAAACAATCGGAGCACAACCCGGCGAACGACTTGCGGAAAAGGGATATCTGCAAGAGAAAGTAAATCTGTCAACGGTTCATGGCTGGGGTACGCTTAAAAACAACGAAGTCAATTTTCATGAAACAGGCCGAATGGTTAAGGCACTCATAGCGCTTCTCTCACCTGAGAATAATGGACTCATCAAAATTCTTAAAACTGAATTTTAACAATGTTTAAATAGGATTTTAAAGTGAATTATTAGAATCTACTCAAATGCAATTTGAAACTGTGTATTTTTGTTGCATGAAAAAAACAAAATTCCTCATAATTACACTGATCTGGTTAACGATTGCGCCCTTTATGGCACGGGGAGCATGGTTGCTCGTCCCCATGGATGAGGGGCAAAACAACCATCTAAAAGCCTATGGAATAGCTTTTTGGGTACTCGAAAAAGACATCACCATCGAGTGGCTGCTCAACTACCGAGGAGGCAGTTACCTGATGCCTTACTATCAGGAAATACAACAGGAATGTGTGGTCAGAGATGTTTCAAGTCAGGTGATTACAGATATGCAAGCCAATGTAATCAGACAGGAAATTGCCCGCCCTGACGTGAATATGGACATTATTGAGCTTAACAAAGTGCCTCGTATAGCGGTGTATTCTCCGAAAAACAAACAACCTTGGGACGATGCCGTAACACTGGCTTTGACCTATGCTGAAATTCCATACGATCTGGTTTACGACAGTGAGGTGATGAGTGGAATGCTGCCTACTTATGACTGGCTACACCTTCACCATGAAGATTTTACGGGACAGTATGGAAAGTTCTGGGCACATTATCGGCAGTATCCATGGTATAAAGAAGATGTAAAAGCCTCCGAAGAAATGGCTGCCCAACTTGGTTTCACTAAAGTTTCGGATTTAAAGCTGGCCGTAGCAAAAAAAATAAATGAGTTCGTTCTGGGCGGCGGTTATTTGTTTGCTATGTGTTCGGCTACCGACAGTTATGATGTGGCTTTGGCTGCAGCAACTGTTGATATTTGCGATGTAATGTTCGATGGCGATGGAATAGATCCTGAAGCCCAACAAAAGCTGGATTATTCAAATTGCATGGTATTTCAAAACTTTGAAATTGTGACAAATCCTTCAGAATATGAGATTTCTAACATAGATGTTACCAACCACAGGTCGCGCACCATAAACGAATCGAACGATTATTTTTTACTTTTCGATTTTTCTGCCAAATGGGACCATATTCCTACCATGTTATGCCAAAACCACGAAAAACTCATCAAAGGATTTATGGGACAAACTACCGCCTTTGATGCTGACCTCATAAAGCCGGGAGTAATAATTATGGGTGAATACAAAGCCGCCAACGAAGCCCGTTATATTCATGGCGAATATGGCAAAGGCTTTTGGACGTTTTACGGTGGCCACGATCCCGAAGACTACCAGCACCGCATTGGTGATCCACCTACAGAGTTAAGGTTGCACCCCAATTCACCCGGATATCGACTTATACTAAACAATGTCCTGTTTCCTGCCGCCAAAAAGAAAAAACGCAAAACTTGATACCGCAGAAAAGCTGTTTGAGGACATTTTAACTTTTACACAATATCTAACTGATACTTGTAAAGCAGTCCTTCGAGTTGATGTGCTGAAAACTTCGCATTTTTTAGTTTATTAAATTCAGGATCGATAGCGAAGTTTAGTGCATTGCTAAAATCAGACTTTTCAAGCAAAGTATTTGAGAACCGTGTTCCAGTTAAGTCAGTATTTGTAAATACCGCAGAGGTTAAATCTGCTTCAGAAAAGTCAGCTTCTTTAAGTGAACAACCTAGAAAATATGTGTTTTTCAACTTGCTGCCAAAAAAAATGCAATAGTCCAAAATACAATTGTCAAATTTAAAAGAAAACATGTGCTTATTGCACCTTGAGAAATTTACCCCAAGGATCTTACATCCAATAAAAGTTGCATTTCTAAAACCAACACTTTCAAACTCTGCCATTGAAAAATTACAATCCTGAAAAGTGCAATCTTGAAACTTAATGCCACTCAAGTTGCTTTTTAAAAAATTACAGGCTACAAATTTACAATCATAGAACTCCCTGTTTTTCAATGTTTTTTCGGCATACTCAACATTTTTGAACTCCTTGTTCTCGTGTGTTACTATTCTGTTTGGCATTACAAATACAGTAGGTTATTTCGTCACAATTTATTTTAGTGTTGTAAGCCCTTTTTAATAAATGAACCAATAATTAAAGATTAGTCGAGGGTGCAGCCACCCGAAAAGTTTTCGGCACTAAACGACTCGGTAAGTTCGCCAGAAATCCGATTGGCGGTAGCTTTAATCTTTAGCGTATGCGTTCCCGATCGTTTAGGAGAACAGTATTCAAGCAGATAGTAGCTTTTGGCTTCATCTTTTACAAAGCGCGCGATTTCTGTAAATTTAGGAATTAGCTCCTCGATATCTTCTGCAAACTCAAAACCGTTGGCTCCAAACTTTTGAAGCACCTTCTTCTCAATTTCGCCACCCAAACCTATCGAATATAGCGCAATATCCTGACTGCGCATGTCGATGGCATCGCTCATTTGCTTGTATGTGTACCAACCGGCCTGATCGGTTCCATCTGTAAAGGTTATCAGCGCTCCTGCCGAAATAATCCCGGCCTGTGCATAGGTTGAAACGCGGTCTTCGATGTCGTCGATACCCTGAATAATACCACCATAAAGGTTAGTAGAGTTATCGGAAGAAATATCCTTATCGATACTGCTAATCAACTCGGCAAGCATCGTTTTCGAGTAGGTATAGTCGACCAGTGTATGGATATTTTTTTCGCCATCAAACCATTTTACCGACATCAAAATTTCCTGATAATCGGCGCTACCTTCAACAGGCATCACCGAATTAATAAAGCTTATGCTGGCTTGCTTTAGCGAATTTAGGTTGCTATCGAGGATGCTTCCACTCAGATCGAGCATGAGCAACAGGATAAACCTGAAAAGTTCAAGTTTAACCT
>CAYWNI010000256.1:0-5066 GCA_964459525.1 uncultured Lentimicrobiaceae bacterium
ATCCGCAGAAAAGCGGATAGCGAGATGACAGGTCGGTGCTTTGGAGTTTGCCATAGTACTATGTGCGTTACCTGTCTGTCCACGAATTACACAAATGGGCACCCCGTACAGTCGTACCTCCTTACGGGGCAGGCGAATTGTTGATTTCCACGAATTCACTGAAGCAAGTGCTTCAGGCTTTTTGCCCGTAGGGCATCAATATCAATAGATCTATTTTACAACGCATTGATTTCCCGATAGGGAATTAACAAAAAGGTTAATGTCCTACGGACAATCTCTTATCGTGGTTTTTTTTTCAATGGATATGAAAGCCCTATGGGCTATTGGGAAAATATTAGGAGTGGCGGTGCTGGCGATGATGGCTTTTTTTGTTTTAAAACGAGCTGTGATCAAGGATTCATAAGTTTTTTCAGGCTGATTAATTACCGATCATCAATTCCATAAATTCCCTAAATTTGCCATCAATCCTTTACCATTAAATCAACCCCATGATCACCGGAGAACTCAAATCACAAGTCGACAAAATATGGAATGCCTTCTGGACCGGTGGCATCTCCAACCCGCTTACCGTTATCGAACAATTTACCTTCCTCTTGTTTATCCGCCGCCTCGACGAAAAACAAACCATGGAAGAAAAAAAGGCCAACCTCATTGGGGTTCCCACAGCCAATCCTATTTTTACCGATAAACAAAAAGAACTGCGATGGAGCTCCTTCAAAAACAAAGCCCCAGAGGCCATGTTCGACCTGTTTACCAAACCGCAACCCGATCAGTTGACTGTGTTCGAACACATGAAAGAAGTAGGCCACAAAGCCGGTGTATTTGCCGAATACATGAAAGGCGCCACCTTTATGATTCCCACGCCACGCCTCCTCGACATGGTAGTGCAGATGATTGATAAAATTGTGATGGAAGACCGCGACACCAAAGGCGACCTCTACGAATACCTGCTCTCGAAAATTGCCACCGCCGGCACTAACGGACAGTTCCGTACGCCCCGCCACATCATCAAAATGATGGTGGACATGGTGGAACCCCAGCAGGAAGACACCATCTGCGATCCAGCCTGCGGTACTGCCGGATTTCTGGTGGCTGCCGGAGAATATATCCACGAAAACCACCCCGACTGGTTCATGGGTAAAGATTTTCGCGACCATTTCAACAGCCACATGTTTACCGGAGTGGAATTCGACTCCACCATGCTCCGCATTGGTGCCATGAACCTGCAACTCCATGGCATCGAAACACCACGCCTCATTGGCAAAGACGCCCTCAGCGAAAGCAACGGCGACATCCGCAACGAGTTTACCCTCATCCTCGCCAATCCGCCCTTTAAGGGCAGCCTCGACTACGACAGCGTGGAAAGTTCGGTGCTCCAGACCGTGAAAACCAAAAAAACCGAACTCCTGTTTCTGGGACTCATGCTGCGCATGCTAAAAACCGGCGGACGTTGTGCCGTCATCATCCCCGACGGGGTGCTCTTTGGTAGTTCCAACGCCCACAAACAAATCCGTCAGGAAATTATTCAGCACCACAAACTGGAAGCCGTTATTTCCATGCCCAGTGGCGTTTTTAAACCCTATGCCGGAGTAAGTACCGCCGTGCTGCTCTTTACCAAAACGGGTACCGGTGGCACCGACAAGGTGTGGTTTTACGACATGAAAGCCGATGGCTACAGCCTCGACGACAAGCGCGCCCCCATCGAAGCCAACGACCTGCCGGATATCATTGCCCGTTTTCACCAATTGGAGTCAGAAGATGGTCGCGCCCGTACCGATCAATCGTTCCTCGTGCCCGTAGCCGAAATCCAAACCAACGACTGGGATTTAAGCATCAACCGCTACAAGGAGATTGTGTATGATGAGGTACAATACGATGCTCCTGAAGCTATTATTGCTGATATTGAAGCCCTCGACAATCAAAGAAACGAAGCTTTGTCGGCGTTAAAAGAAATGCTAAAATAAGGGTGCTTTACTGACCAAAAGAAACGACCTATGAGCAACGACAACAAAAAACTAATTAGAAATAGCACGGCTGAATTCTTGATTTTCACAACCCAATCAGGAGAAAAGAGTATTGAAGCCAGATACGAAGATGAAACGGTTTGGCTTACACAAAAACTGATGGCAGAGCTTTTTGACGTAGGGGTAAACACCATAAACTATCATTTAAAGGAGGTTTTCAAGAATCAGGAACTTGATGAAAAAGCAGTTATTCGAAATTTTCGAATAACTGCCAATGATGGTAAAAACTACAATACAAATTTTTATAACCTGGATGCTATTATTTCTGTTGGATACAGAGTAAACTCAGTGCGTGCTACCCAATTCAGACAGTGGGCTACCAAAGTTTTGCGTGAATTTGCCATAAAAGGTTTTGTGCTTGATAAAAAACGCCTTGAAAACGGTGCTTATTTGGGCAAGGACTATTTTGAAGAATTGCTGGCCGAAATCAGAGAAATACGGCTTAGTGAACGGCGCTTTTACCAAAAAGTAACCGATATTTACGCTACAAGTATCGATTATAATAAAGATGCTGTAACCACAAAAGCGTTTTTTGCCAAAGTGCAAAACAAATTGCATTTTGTCGTTCACGGGCATACCGCTGCCGAATTAATATACAACCGTGCCGATTCAAATAAAGAAAAAATGGGCTTAACCTCCTGGAAAAACAGCCCAGATGGCAAAATTCTCAAAACAGATGTAAGCATTGCCAAAAACTACTTGAACAAAGAGGAACTGGAATCGCTGGGAAGAATAGTGAACGCCTACCTCGATTTGGCCGAGGCACGGGCATTACGTAACATTCCCATGACCATGCAAGACTGGGCACAACGACTCGACCTGTTTTTACAATACGACGACAGAAAAATACTGGCAGATGCCGGAAGCATTACAGCCAAAATAGCCCAACACAAGGCGGAAACCGAATTCGAAAAATACCGCATCGTGCAGGATCAATTATTTGAAAGCGATTTTGATAAAGAAATAAAACAATATTTGGATAATGAATAACCAGAGCAATAGACAGAGGGTTGAACTTAAAGGGTTGGAGGAGTTGTTGGGATGAATAATTGGAAAATAGTTAAGCTGGAAAAAGCATTGAAATATATCCAGCCAACAAAATATATTGTAAAAACGACAGAATATAATGATGAATATGAAATACCTGTATTAACTCCAGGCAAGTCATTTATCCTTGGATACACGAATGAAAAAGAAGGCATATATGATAATGTGCCGACAATAATTTTCGACGATTTTACAACTGCTTTTAAATATGTTGATTTCCCTTTTAAGGTTAAGTCATCAGCAATGAAAATATTAGAGATTAGCTCGGCTGATTATGACATTAAATTTATTTATTATTTGATGTTAACTTTGAATTTTGATGCTGAAGAACACAAAAGATATTGGATTTCAAAATATTCCCAACAATTTGTAAGCCTTCCCCCGCTCCCAACACAAAAAAAGATAGCCGCCATCCTCGATGAAGCTGACAAACTCCGCCAGCTCGACAAACAACTCATCCAAAAATATGAAGCCCTCACCCAATCCCTGTTTTTGGAGATGTTTGGGGATCCGGTGACCAATCCGATGGGGTGGGAGAAGAAGAGGCTGAGTGAAGTTTGTGCGAAAATTACTGATGGCACACACTTTTCACCAGAGCCAAAAAGCGAAGGATTTCCTTATGTTACAGCTAAACACATAAAAGACTATGGACTTGATTTTAATTCAAAACCGACCTATATTGACGAGAAAGCACACGAAGAGATCTATAAAAGATGCAAACCGGAATATGGGGATGTTCTTTATATCAAGGATGGTGCTACAACAGGAATCGCATGCATAAATACATTTGATGAACCAATAAGCTTATTGTCTAGTTTAGCTTTGTTAAAACTTAAAAAAAATGAAGTAAGCAACTTTTATTTATGTAATTGGTTAAATCATAGCACTATAAAGACCAGGCTGTTAACTGAGTTTATGTCAGGAGCTGCGATCCAAAGATACACTTTGAAAAAAATCAATTCATTTGTGTTAACTGTTCCCCCCATCACCCTCCACAACCAATTTACCAACCGCGTCCAGGCCATCGAAGCCCAAAAAGCCCGGGCACAGGCCTCGCTGCAAAAGTCAGAGGAGTTGTTTAACAGTTTGTTGCAACGGTCTTTTAAAGGAGAGTTGGTGAAAGAATAGTATGTAAACCCTGCTCTCGTCCGCGTTTGCAACGCGGATGCTCTATTCCCGGGCATTTGTAATGCCCAGTCTGCCTGCCGCAGACGAGAAATCCCCTGAACATAAGTCTGTCACCACAGTGAGCCACCAATTCCGGCTTTCTTTCTCAGGGGATCTCTCTCCGCCTTAGGCGGATCGAGAGGACAACCGGGGTTTGTAATTTTGAATCAATATTTATTCTAAATTTGGCTAGTGAAATAATTTACCCATGTCCAACTTCAATTTTCTGCAAACCGAGTGGTCAACGCTTTTTCAAAAGACAAAAAAAGCAGAACAACGGGTGATTACCGAACCCGTTTCTACAGCTACCTATTGTCGCTTGGCGCTAGAAGAAAGCATCCATAATCTTTATGAATTAGAATACCTCGATCTTCCCTACAACCTTGACCTGGTCAGCCTGATGAATCAGGAAGAGTTGAAGAAAATAATTCCCTTTCAACACCTCAATGGGCTGCATATTGTCCGCAAAATCGGTAACAACGCTGCCCATTTCGGCGCCAAAATAAACCACAAGGATGCCCTCATTGGTATCAAATACCTCTACGGATTTCTCAAGTGGTTTGCAGATAAATACAGCGAAGTACGCCCCGACTTACCTGATACTTTTAATGAACATTTGATTCCCAAAGCAGGAGAAAAGCAGCGTAAACTCAAAGTACTTACCGAAGAAAGCCGACGCGAGCAGGAAGCTTTAAAAGCACAGTTGGAAGCCCTGCAACAGGAAAAGGAAACCCTGCTCGAAGCTGCCCAACAAAGCCAAAGCAAATTGGAAGCCTTTCAGCAACAAGAAGCACGGGCAAAAGCCAAAATACATCAACAAAAGCACCA
>CAYWNI010000257.1:0-5058 GCA_964459525.1 uncultured Lentimicrobiaceae bacterium
TGTACTCAGGTTTTGTATACCGAAGTTCGAGACCCTGAAGAATATTTGAGCCCAATTGCGCCAGTTCCTCATGGTTTTTTGAACCGAGGTTTTCTATCCAAATGCCTTCACGGGAGGTATTTAACATGAGTAACGAAAAATCAACCGTTGCCCTGAGCAACAGCGTTTCCTGGTCCGCTTCGTTGTAAGAAAGCTTGTAAGCAGACAACTCCGATGCAAAACCTTGGCTAACATTTTTCTGATTAATCAATAAATCGGCACTTTTTGCAACGCTGGATGAAAGCACAAAAGGAGGTTTTTGGCGCGCAATTTCACTGCTGCCAAATCCGATTATTACATGCGGAATGGTGAAGTTAGTTTTTTGCCTCTGTCCGTAATTGGCCACCAATTTTTTTGCAACAGGAACTTCATGCACAGGGTCTTCGGTTAGCGAAACCCTAATTGTGTCGCCAATGCCCAACGCTAGCAGTGTTCCGATACCAGCAGCCGATTTTATGCGCGCATCCTCACCATCTCCAGCCTCAGTAACACCTAAATGAATAGGATAACCATAGCCCTGGGCTTGCATGCGCGCAACGAGCAAACGGTTAGCCTCGATCATGGTAGGGACATGACTTGATTTGATAGAAAGCACAAGGTTATGAAAGTGGTTTTCGCGGCAAATTTCAACAAATTCCAGCGCCGATTCCACCATCCCAAGAGATGTGTTTCCGTAGCGTGCAAGCATCCTGTCCGACAAGCTGCCATGATTTGTGCCCACACGGATAACGGTTTTGTTTTTTTTGCAGATTTCGAGTAACGGAAGTAAACGCTCGGCAATCTGGTTTCTGGCCTCATCAAATTCAGCATCGCTGTAAATATAATTAACGCGCTTTTTGTCGATGTAATTTCCAGGATTGATACGAACTTTTGCTACAATAGCCGCTGCCACCTCTGCCGCTTTCGGATTAAAATGGATGTCAGCAATAAGCGGAACATCATAGCCCAACGCAAGCAAACTGTTTTTAATCGCATATAAGTTTTCGGCTTCGCGAATTCCCTGCGTAGTCATTCTAACATAATCGCAACCAGCATCGGCAAGACGCATCACCTGATCCACCGTGGCTTTGGTGTTGTTGGTATCGGTGTTAGTCATCGACTGAATGCGTATTGGATTTGAACCTCCCAAAGGCAAATTTCCTATATTTACTATAGAAGAAGTCCAAGGATTTTGATTTAACATGGCAGTTTTAGAAAATTCAGACGTGTTGAATAAAAAAGAATTCACGAAGCGCATTTTTAATTGTTCAAAAGTATAACTTTTATTTGCTCCTATTTTTCTGGACATCTTAACAAGCACGTTTTACTCATTGTTATTTATATTTTTTCTAAATAAATTATTATTTTTGCAGCAAATGCATTTAATTCATTAAATAATAATTCATTAACTCGGTTGAACAACCAACAAGGTGTTGAAACCGATAAACCAAACTACAATGAAAAAGAAATTTTTATACTTCACAGCGACACTAATAAGTGCTTTGTTAATTACAATAACCCCAGCAAATGCACAGAGAAAAAATAAAGACAAAGACACTTATTTTTACTTTAAAACAGTGAATATGAGCTTTGATGAGGCCATCGTTCGCGTTACAGAAACACTTAAAGAGCAAGGATTTGGCATAGTTTCTGAAATAAACATGCAGGAAAAAATAACCAAGGCCACAGGCAAAGAAATGAACCCGTACATTATTTTAGGTGCATGCAATCCCCATGCTGCTTTTGAAGCCCTGCAGATTGATGGTCACCTCGGATTGTTGCTTCCTTGCAATGTGATTGTCCGCGATTTAGGAAACGACCGTGTTGAAGTTGCCGCCATCGACCCAAATAAGTCGATGCAAACAGCCAACAATTCAAAGCTAAAACCAATGGCAGAGGAAATTGGCGAGAAATTAAAATTGGCAATTGCCAATATTTAGGAATTGTCTTCAATACTATTTCTAATTCAGCTAAATCACCCCGCACACCGTTAAAAAGTGCTCCCTTTAAAAGCCAAAACTAACTCCAATACCAGGGTACACACGTTGGAAATTGTCCTCAAAATAGAGGTTTGGTTTAATCTGAATGCTTTTTACCGGATTTACAATAAGCCCGAGCCGGTAAGTGTTTCCATCAAAGAAGTTGCTTTTCTTGTTGGTCAGAAAACCTACTTCAAGTCCATACCACTGTGGTTTATTTGGATTGGATGAAAAATTGTGTGCATAGCCCAAACTTAAGAAATTGTTGATAGTAAAGCTGCTGTTGCTGTTAAATATATAATTCATCTCATCGGTAACTAGTATTTTATGCTTAACATAGCCCCTGCCTCCTATCATAAATCCGGCGACAAACGAAATATTTACCAATCCTGTATTTTTAATCAATGCACCACCCATTCCAGCCGAAAGTGCTATTTGATCGTGATTTCTATCGTAGTTAGCCTCTTCTCGGTCCAGCGTAACCTTATCATCCTGAATACCGAAGAACCAGTTTTTACTAAATCTTCCTGATTTTGAAACCTGAACTAACGAATTACTTACAGCATTTATGATCGAGGTATCGGATAATTCATTCAGGTTATCGAAATAAATAACCACCCTAAGGCTATTGTTGGTTTCTCCGCAGCCCTCATTCTTTTTTTCTTGTAGTGTGCATCGGTTATTCTCAGCCTGCTTTACCAGCATATTTCCGCTCGACACAAAAACCTGTTTGGTTTTCATGCTATCGATGGTCATTAAGTCGTTTTGAACATACCTGATGTCATAGGAAGGCAGATTATCAATTTGGTTTTTGATGGCAGCAAACTCCGTTTGAAACTGATTAATTAGCTGAGCAACAGTCCCCATTTTTTGTAATTCGGGGAGGTTGCTCGCCGAAACTTTGATTTGCAATGTAGGCGACATTTGTATAATCACCGTATCGTACAACTGGGCTGTGGCTGAAAAACCGGATATTCCAACCACTATCAACAGCACAAGAACTTTTAAAGATGTAGATTTTTTCATGTGTTTAATTTTTTTGAATGAGACTTTTTTTATTGTAATCAGAAATCAAATGTACACTCAAGCAAACATTAAGTCGCTATATATTAACGCATTTTAGATTTTGTTAGGGTTTGTTAGGAATTAAAAAAGCGGGTATCCCTTCCAGAATACCCGCTCAACAAATAAAACTAATAATGATGTATTTTTAACTTCTAGTCAACTATTTAAGCATGTTTCCAACCTTGAGGCCGGCATACACTGTTCGTGGCGTAATGGGGCCATAAATATAACCTGGATCGCGGTCAACGCCTTCGTCAAAGTCGTTTTGATAGGAATTGAACAAGTTTTTTACGCCAGCGTATAGCTGCAAGCTAGCCCCATTTATTTTTACCGTATACTGAAGTTTTAAACCCAAATCATAAAAAGATCCGGTTTTTATCAGTTCTCCTAAACCAGGATCTACCGCTTTTTCACCAAAATAAGGAACCAACATCGACCCTGTATAGTTAAATGACACCGAGGCAGCCCAATGCTTGTTTAACTTATAGTCCGCAGTAAAATAGCCATAATAGTCTGGGGTACGCAAAAACTTTTTCTCATCGAATTCCTGAGCTTCTTCATAAAAACTTTGCTGCAAGGTTAACCCGCCGGAAAAGCTGAAATCAAAAGTAGTAACCACATTCAGCTCGGTATTTATTCCTTGAACAACGGCGCCTTTTTCAGCATTTTCGCGGGTGTAGATAACTGTTCCGCTCGCATCGGGTTCGCTGTAGGTATTGGTAAATGGATTGTTCAACCGGGTGTAAAATCCCTCAGCCAAAAAACCTACCGATACCGAGTGCCATTGCTTATTCCAATCAAGTGAAGCCATAAAACTCGAGCTTGTTTCTTGTTTTAAATCAGGTGCATTTTGATGAATTACACGCCGCGAACCAGAGGTTTCGATGTGCAAATCTTCATCAAAAATCTGTGGCACTCGGTATCCCATTCCATAGCTAAGTCTGGCTTGAAGATTTTCTTTAACGTTGTACAAAAAACTTAATCGCGGACTTAATACATTGCCCGTTTTATCAGAATCACTTACCTCAAAATTTTGGATAGAATAATGATCGAAACGCCCACCAACAGTAGTTTGAATTCTAAAAACAGTAAACTCATATTGGGCGAAAATACTTGAGGTTCTGCTTTGTTGGTCGGCAATGGTAACATTATCAGTATGAGGTATCGACTGAATGGTATCGTCAACAATTACAGCGTTGTCGATGTCGGGATAACCAAGTTTGGTGTCGATCAGGTTTTCACCTTGTGTTTCAATGCCCACCACCAGCTTTGTATCAGAAAAGTGTGCATTATACTGAGCTCCCAAATTGTAGGTCAAGTCTTTTGTTTTTCCATAATCGGCCAAAGATTGGTTTGCACCGTAATAGGAATCGCGGCTGATAAACTGCCCGGCGGCAAACAGCGAAATCATATCCTTTTCTCTAACAAATTGCTCAAAAGTTAGCGCACCTGTTGTTAGGTCATGTTCAACTGCTTCGGCAATATTGGCCTCGTGCTCCGGGTAATCGAACCTATCGCCGCCTCTACGTTTTTCATTAATGTGAAAAAAATCGAGCGATAACTTATTACGCGAACTGAAACGATGAAAAATACGTGAACCAATTGTGGTATTGTTGAGTGAGGCAATTTCCGAAAAATCATCATCGTTGGCATCAAAAGGCTCGCGCGACCTATAAAAACCATATACGGCCATGCCTGTGCGGTTGTCCGACGACACTAACGATGCATTCATATTTACTGAAACATCAGGAGCTGGCTCACCGGATCCAGACATGCCAACACCTGTTAACCCGGTGTTTACGCCAAATTCGTAACTGTTACTGATCGGATCTTTTAGGATTAGGTTTATCGTTCCAGCAATAGCATTACTTCCGTAAAGCGCCGACCCTCCTCCACGTAATACCTCCACCATATCGATAATATTCTAGGGAATAATTTCCAAAACATCAACACCCGCTAACCAGCTTAAAATAAGGGAAATATTTGGAACAAAGTT
>CAYWNI010000258.1:0-5040 GCA_964459525.1 uncultured Lentimicrobiaceae bacterium
AATACGCGACTATGAAGTAGTGCGTAAAGAGCAAATAAAACTTCCAAGCACTATCGAAAAGACTGTTAAGTGCTTTAACCCCAAATGTGTAACCAACAACCAACAGATACCCACAAAGTTCAAAGTAATTACCGACCATCATGGAAACATGAAGTTATGGTGTCAATACTGCGAAAAAACAATGGACAAAGGTAGTATCGAATTCTTGTAAAGGGATCGCCAAAAATCACCATCCATGCGTCAATCAAGTTTACATCCTATAAAGAAACTTATCGCTAAAGGAGAGCACCTGCATCTGGATTTCAAATTCGAGATATCAGATGCGCCAAAAATCGCGCGTTCGCTTAGTGCCTTTGCTAATACAGCAGGCGGCAAGCTTCTGGTTGGAGTTAAGGACAATGGCAATATTGCTGGCATTCAATCTGAAGAAGAGTTTTTTATGATCGACCAAGCTGCCACACTTTTTTCACGACCAGAAATAGCCTTTAAAACCAAAGAGTGGGTTATTGATGGCAAAAAGGTTTTGGAGATCATAGTCCCGAAAAGCGAGTTCCCTCCACATCGCGCCCCCGATACGCAGGGCAACTACAAAGCTTATTTCCGGATAGCCGACGAGAATGTGCTTGCCCACGGCGTGCAAATAAAGGTTTGGAAAAAACTAAATGACGAAACTCCAGTGGTTGTAGTTTACAATGAATCAGTTAAAGAGGTTCTAACTCATATTGAACGGGGAATCACAGTAGAATTTGACACCCTCAGAAATTCTATTGACCTAACAAAACATAACCTTGAAGAGTTGTTGTCGGACTTGGTGGTGATGGAAATAATTTCGATGGACTTTGTTGAAAATCAACTAACATTCAGCTTATCAGAGGCAACTCCATAATAGGCTTGTACTCCAAAATTACCCAAAAACTAAAAAAGCACCGTTGAGGTGCTTTTTTAGTTTTAATGTTTCTGAACTTTTAATTGACCAGAAAACAGGTAGATCCAATTAGTTTGGTTTTATACACGTGCAAGGCAGATGCGTAACCAAACACAAACTTCATAGTTAATCCCGAAGGCTGAGCTAGCTTTTTTTGCGCACAGCTTTGTATGTTTTCGGTAAGAAGTTTTTGAGATGCATTGAGCGTAGTGTTTTTGTTCATAGGCAGATGTTAGTAAACTTTTTATAGTTTGGAAACGCATCTACCTTTAATAATATTGTTTTAAAAACAAAGAATTAAGAAAAAAGACAAAACAGACCAATCAGGGGGTTAGTATAATTTGTTTGTCACTGATCATTTTCCGCAAATTGATAAGTGCATAACGCATTCTTCCTAAGGCTGTGTTAATGCTCACATCAGTTTGGTCGGCAATATCTTTAAAACTCAAGCCGCCATAACACCTTAGGTGGAGTACTTCACGCTGTTCATCAGGCAAGTAATCGATTAATTTCCTGACATCTTCATGAATTTGCGTTGTAATCAACTGTTCCTCAATAGATGGGTCAGTGAGCCTGATGGTATCAAAAATATCGTAATCGCTGTTGCGGTTATCCAATATGTTTGCTTTTTTCTGCTTACGAAAATGGTCGATTACCAGGTTGTGGGCAATGCGCATAACCCACTGAATAAACTTACCTTCATCTTTGTAAGAACCAACTTTCAGGGTGTTTATAACCTTTACATAGGTGTCCTGAAAAATATCATCGGCAAGCTGCTTATCTTTTACCAGCAGGTATATATAAGAATACAACCTGCTTTGATGGCGTTCTATTAAAACTTGTAGACTGGAGTGATCACCGTTCAGAAAATTTCTGATTAGTTCGCTTTCGGATACGACTGTTAAACTCATAATACCAATTTTGTTATTCAAAATATGTTACAAAAAGGTAAAGTTTACTCGATAATCGTCCTCCTGATGTTAGATGTGTTTATAAAATCTAATGCAAATATAAACACTAAAAATTAAAAAGCAAATATTATGTTAATTTTGTGCTTCAATTTTTAATTCATGCCCCAGAACAAAAACACAAAACCATACGACCGACCTATTGTAGTTGTAAACTCAAGGGTAAACAATTTAAAAAACCTCAGCGTATCCATTCCACGCAACAAATTAGTGGTTATCACAGGATTATCAGGAAGCGGAAAGTCTTCATTAGCCTTTGACACGCTGTACGCCGAAGGCCAACGGAGGTATGTAGAAAGCCTAAGTTCATACGCCCGCCAATTTATGGGACGCATGGACAAGCCCAATGTTGACGCCATTCATGGCATTTCGCCTGCCATTGCCATTGAACAAAAGATTAAATCGCGTAACCCACGATCGACTGTGGGCACATCAACAGAAATTTATGAATACCTAAAATTATTGTTTGCGCGTGTTGGAAAGACCTTTTCGCCCGTTTCAGGACGATTGGTGGCGCGCCATTCCGTGTCGCACGTAACCCGGCAATTACTAAAACTGCCTGAAAACACGCAGATCATGATTCTTGCTCCTGTAATCATGCTAAGCGACAGGAAGCCTGAGCAACAATTGCAAATACTCTTGCAACAAGGTTTTAGTCGGGTTATGCTCAACGGAGAGGTTATTAGAATTGAAGAATTACTCAAAGTGGGTGTTGCCTGCGACACCGAAAAAGCCCTATGCTACTTGGTAGTCGACAGGGTGAAAATTGATGCCACCGATGTGGATTTATCTGGAAGAATTGCCGACTCGGTGCAAACAGCCTATTTTGAAGGACATGACACATGCTCAGTAATTTACCAGTTGAACGACAAAGAAATTAAAGAGGATTTCTCAAATCAGTTTGAGATGGACGGCATCACCTTTGAAGAACCAAGCGTTAACTTGTTTACTTTCAACAACCCATACGGTGCTTGCAAACGGTGCGAAGGGTTTGGAAGTGTGATTGGCATCGACGAAGACCTCGTTATTCCAAACAAAACCTTGTCGGTGTATGATGGCGCTATTGCATGTTGGAAAGGTGAAAAAATGGGCGAATGGCTTGAACAACTTGTGAGAAACGCGTACAAGTTTGATTTCCCGTTGCACAAACCTTACTACCAGCTTTCGAAAGAACAGAAATCATTGTTATGGACAGGAAATGAATACTTTGAAGGAATAAATGCTTTTTTCAATCATATAGAAGAGCAGACCTACAAAATACAATACAGGGTAATGCTTTCACGTTACCGCGGAAAAACAATTTGCCCTGATTGTAATGGCACCCGCCTGCGAGCTGACGCTAATTACGTATTGGTTGGTACGAAATCAATTTTAGATATAGTGCATTTGCAACTCAACGAAGCGCTTGATTTTTTCGAAAATTTAAAACTTAGCGAGCACGAACAACAAATCGCCAACAGATTGCTTACAGAGATAAAAAACAGACTCCAGTTTTTAATCGACGTTGGACTAAGTTACCTGACCCTAAATCGATTGTCGGCTTCGTTATCAGGTGGTGAGTCACAACGTATAAACCTGGCCACTTCGCTGGGCAGCAGTTTGGTGGGATCAATGTATATTCTTGATGAACCCAGCATTGGCCTTCATCCGCGCGACACACAGCGGCTGATAAAGGTAATGAAAGCTCTCCGCGACACAGGAAATACGGTAATCGTGGTGGAGCATGAAGAAGAGGTTATCCGACAGGCAGATCAAATTATCGACATTGGCCCAGATGCCGGAGAACATGGCGGCGAGCTTGTTTTCAGCGGAACTCCCGACGAACTAATTAGCAACAGCAAAAGCTATACTGCTCAATACCTGACCAACCGCATGCGCATTGAATTGCCCGAAAGACGCCGAAAATGGCATAACTACATCGAAGTCATTGGTGCCAGTCAAAACAACCTGAAAAACATAGATGTATCTATTCCTTTAAACGTGCTTACTGTAATTACTGGTGTAAGCGGTTCAGGCAAATCCACTTTGGTGAAAGACATTCTGTTTCCGGCCGTAAAAAAACAATTAGGCGGTTATGGTGAAAAAACAGGAAGTTTCAGTCATTTAAACGGCGACATCAACAAAATTACCGATATTGAATATGTTGACCAGAACCCCATTGGCAGGTCGTCAAGATCTAATCCTGCTACATACCTCAAGGCTTTCGATGAAATCAGATCGTTATTTGCCTCGCAAAAACTAGCCAAACTTCGGGGTTATAAACCCGGATTTTTCTCATTTAACGTGCCAGGCGGAAGATGCGATCAATGTGAGGGCGAAGGTGTTATTAAGGTTGAAATGCAATTTATGGCCGACATCTTTCTAACCTGCGACTCGTGTCATGGCACACGGTTTAAAGAAGAGGTACTTGAAGTAAAATACCACGACAAACATATTGCTGATATCCTGGACATGACCATCGACCAGTCGTTGGACTTTTTCTCCGTAAAGGGCAAGCAAACGGCTACTGAAAAAAAGATCACCGAAAAAATACAGCCATTGGCAGATGTGGGTTTAGGCTATCTGCGCCTCGGACAATCGTCGAATACCCTTAGCGGTGGCGAGGCACAGCGCGTAAAACTGGCATCCTTTCTGGCAAAAGGAGTAACCGACTCCCCTACCCTTTTCGTATTTGATGAACCCACTACCGGTTTGCACATTCACGACATCAGCAAGCTACTTATTTCGCTAAATGCACTTATCGAGATCGGACATTCGGTGGTTGTTATCGAGCATAACGGCGAAGTTATAAAATCTGCCGACTGGGTTATTGACCTAGGGCCTGAGGGCGGAGATCAAGGTGGGGATCTTGTATTTGCAGGCGTACCTGAAGACCTTATCCTTTGCGAAAAATCGCATACGGGGAATTACCTTAAAAACAAATTCTTATAAAAAAAGCCAGAAGAAACACTTCTGGCTTTTTTTATCATTTAAGTGCTGATGATCAGCTATTTTCTTTGGCTATGTTACCACGTTCGCGCAGGTAGGCTATCAGCGAAACAATGAAAACAATGGCTATGGTATAGTAAACAAAGGTTGGAACTGGAACAGGGTCGCCTTTAGCATAACTATGAAGTCCTGACAGGTAGTAATTTACACCGAAATAAG
>CAYWNI010000259.1:0-5014 GCA_964459525.1 uncultured Lentimicrobiaceae bacterium
TTGGCAACCTTTCTGGCTTCAGTCATTAACTCAACATCATCTTTTATGCAACTGATGTGATCAGAAATGTCTTTGATAGTATTCAGCTGGTTGCGCGACAACTTCACATATGTCTTTGAATCAAGCACTTCTTTTAAGCCACGGGCGTTTTCAATCAACCTATTTTGGTAATGGATGGCCGTAGGTAGAATGTGGTTTGTAGCCAGATCGCCCATCACGCGGGATTCGATCTGGATTTTTTTTGTGTATTTCTCCAGTTTGATTTCATAACGTGCCATCAATTCCCTTTTTGTCATCACATGATGTTTGGAGAAAAGATCAATAGTTTTTTCAGATACAAATGCTTTTAAGGCTTCAGGCGTGCTTTGGTGATTAGAAAGTCCACGCTTTGCAGCCTCTTCTATCCACTCTTTTCCATAGGAATTCCCCTCAAAACGTATTTTTTTTGATTCGATAATATAGCGTTTAACGACATCAAAAATGGCATCATTTCTTTTCATTCCATCAGATTGCAATTTGGCGACATCGTTCTTAAAATGCACAAGCTGATCGGCCATAATGGTATTCAGCACAAACATGGGTTTAGCGGTGTTGGCACTGGAACCAACGGCACGAAATTCAAATTTATTTCCTGTAAAAGCAAAGGGCGAAGTCCTGTTTCTGTCGGTATTATCAAACAAAATTTCAGGAATTTTAGGAATATTTAGTACTATATCCTTATTCCCATTGCTGGCTCCAATACCCTTACGGGCTGGCATTTTTTCAATCTCGTTGAGCGTAGCGGTAATTTGATCGCCAACAAACACCGAAATTATGGCTGGAGGAGCTTCGTGAGCACCTAATCTAAGGTCGTTGCCTTCAGAAGCAACGCTAGCTCTAACCAGTTCTTCGTGGGTGTGAACAGCTTTTAGGATGTTTGCCAGAATAGCGATAAACCTAAAGTTCTCAGCTGAATTTTTGCCTGGCGACAACAAGTTGACACCCGTATCGGTGGCAAGCGACCAGTTATTGTGTTTACCAGATCCGTTTACGCCTGCATAGGGTTTTTCGTGCAACAACACCTTAAACTCATGCCTACGAGCAACAACATCCATAATATGCATAAGCAACTGATTGTGGTCAACGGCAATGTTTACTTCTTCAAAAACAGGAGCACACTCAAACTGACTGGGCGCAACTTCGTTATGTCTGGTTTTTAAAGGAATACCCAACTTATGCGATTCAATTTCAAGATCCTGCATAAAGGCCAAAGCCCGGTTATGAATGGTGCCAAAATAATGATCAGAAAGCTGCTGATCTTTTGCCGAAGCATGACCAAAAACAGTTTTTCCGGTAAGTACCATATCAGGTCGTGCTGCATAGAGCGCTGCATCAACAAGAAAATACTCCTGCTCCCAGCCCAAGGTAGGATATACCTTCTTCACATTTTTATCAAAAAACTGACAAACTTCAACAGCTATATCGTCGAGGGCCTTTATCGACTTTAGCAAGGGTGTTTTATAATCAAGAGAATCACCAGTATAAGACACAAATATTGTAGGAATACAAAGGGTATTGTCGAGGATAAAAGCCGGAGAAGTTGGATCCCAAGCCGTGTAACCGCGCGCTTCAAAAGTACTACGAATACCACCACTAGGAAAACTTGATGCATCAGGTTCCTGCTGGATGAGTGAGTCGCCCTGAAATTGTTCAATAGCATGACCGTTGCCCAAGGGATGAATGAATGCATCGTGTTTTTCCGCTGTAGATCCTGTTAATGGATGAAACCAGTGAGTATAATGCGATACCCCTTTATTTAAAGCCCAAGCCTTCATGGCGGAGGCAATTTGGTCGGTGATTTTCCTGTCGATTCGTGTTCCTTTTTCAATAGCACTAAGCACGCTTTTGTATGCCTCCGAAGTCAGGTATTCTTTCATTGTCTGCGTATTAAATGTCATCGACCCGTAATAATCGGATACTTTAAGCGAGGGTGGTTTAACTTCACCAATGGGGCGGCTGAGCGTTTTTTGAAGAGCGGCAAATCGAAAGTTTGACATAGTTAAGTAGTTTTTAGTTTTTTAATAAAAAGAAGTCCAATAAAAGTTAAAACACCATTTATTATCAGCAATTCAAATCCAACTTCATAACCGGGGAAAATATATCCGGCATATTCACCAAAAAAGTAGGAAATAACAGGAGACAGCACTGCAACAAGAGGAACCCACCTGTCGCGCACTTTGAACTTGGTAAACATCCCGAAAGCATACAAGCCAAGCAAAGGGCCATAGGTATATCCTGCAAAGGTAAAAAGCTGAGCAATAACCGCCTGATTATTAATAATTCTGAACGAAATGATGGCAAATATAATAATTACCGCCATTAATAGATGAACGAGGTATCTCTTTTTCTGCATTAAGTTTTCGTTATGTCCATATTTTTTTTGCAGATCAAGTATGTCGATGCTGAACGAGGTGGTGAGTGCCGTTAGGGCACTGTCTGCGCTTGAATAGGCTGCAGAAATCAAGCCGATAATAAATACAACGCCAGCTACAACACCCAGATATTCAAACGATATGAGCGGAAAAAGCTGGTCGGTGGAAGTAGGTATAGAAATGTTCATGTGTGCAGTATATAGGTACAAAACTGCTCCCAGAAACAAAAACAGCAAATTTACCGGAACAAGGATTAAACTAAGCGTGGTCATGTTTTTTTGCGCATCACCTATATTTCTGCAACTCAGGTTCTTTTGCATCATATCCTGATCTAAACCTGTCATAACAATGGTGATAAAAATCCCGCTGAAGAACAGTTTTACCACATTTTCCTTGCTATCCACATCCGTAATAATCATGGTAGAAAAGTCGCTTTCGGAAACGATTGCAATCATTTCCGACAAACTAGTCCCCATGTGTTGTAAAATAATAAAAACGGACACCACAACAGCCAAAAGCATAAATGTTGTTTGCAAAGTGTCAGTCCAAATAATAGTTTTTATCCCACCTTTCATAGTATAGGCTTCAATCAAAAGAATAAATGCTACTACGGTTACCCAAAAAGGAACGCCAAAATGATCCATCACGAAAGCTTGTAATATGCTTACTACCAAATACATTCTAAAGGAAGCACCAATAATACGCGACAACAGAAAAAACGAAGCGCCGGTTTTATAGGTTACGTTTCCGAATCGTCCTTCGAGGTAGGTATAAATCGAGGTTAGTTTTAACCTATAATACATGGGCAACAGAACAAGACTAATAACCAGGTATCCAAACACATAACCAAAGACAATAACCATGTATGAAAATCCGGTAGTTCCAACCCAACCAGGTACAGATATAAAAGTAACTCCCGACAGCGAGGCCCCAATCATACCGTAAGCCACTATAAACCAAGGTGATTTATTATTTCCAATAAAAAAACTCTGGCTATTGGCTTTGCGCGAAGTAAAAAAAGCAATCGTAAAAATAACCAGTGTGTATATTACAAATGTGGAAAGTATTAATTCAGGACTCATTGTATTTCTTTTGATTAATTAGGTTTTCGACTTAGCCCCAAACTCCAGAAAGCAAAACTACTTTATCAGATCTATTAATTCCGGCAAGCCGTTTAGTGTTAAATCACTGTTTAAATTTTGTTTTACATTCTTGCTTTGGATATAGACTGTTTTCATTCCACAGTTCTTCCCAAATTGAATGTCGCTGTTTGAGTCACCAACCATTACACTTTTTGAAAAATCAATTTCGGGGAAATCTAACCTAGCGTTTTCGGCCATTATCGTTGAAGGTTTTCGACAATTATTAGGATCAGACGCCAAATCAGTGCAAAAATATACACCATCAACATGACCTCTTGCGCGCTTTATCTCGGCAAGCATAAAAGCATGCACTACGGCCAACTGCTGAGGAGTCATTAACCCTTTTCCAACCCCTTGCTGATTGGTAACGATAACAATTCGACCAAATTTTTGATTAAAAACACGAATTGACTCAAGCACACCGAGCAAAAAAACGAAGTCATCGATGCTATCCACGTAGCCGCCAATAATGCGCTGATTGATAACGCCATCCCTATCTAGAAATAGTGTCCATGATCGATCTATTTGGCTTAAAAAATCAGCCATTGAGCGGAAAAAGGGTTTGTTCGATAATTTCACAAACAATATGACCAACGAGAATGTGTGCTTCTTGGATACGGGCCGCATTATCTGACGGAACTTTTATCGCAACATCGGCCAAAGCAACGAGTTGCCCTCCTTTACTCCCGGTAAACGAGACCGTTGTCATATCAAGTTTTTGGGCTTGCTCAAAAGCTTTAATCACATTCTTGGAATTTCCACTCGTACTTAAGCCAATAAGCACATCACCACTGCGGCCAGCGGCTTTTACCATACGCGCATAAATTTCATCATAGGCATAATCGTTGGCCACTGCTGTAACATAAGAGGTATTAACATGCAAGGCTTCGGCATAAAGCGGATCGCGGTCATAATAAAACCTGCCCGATAGTTCAGCTGCAATGTGCTGTGCATCAGAAGCACTGCCTCCATTGCCACACAAAAGCACCTTACCGCCCGACTGAAAAGTTTTTATACATACATCAGCAACCTGTTGAATTTTATCGTGTAATGCATTATCCAATACCATAACCTGTTTTACGGCCACAGCATCTTCGATAATTTTAGCAATATTCATAACTCTAATTTTAGGGCAAAGATAGGATTGTCTTTTAATCATCAAGTTCTGAAAGCAGGTTTTCGCGGTATTTTTTAAGCAAGTTGGCCCTTGAAATTACACCAACATAGCAATTTCCTTCGCCCAAGACAACCATGTTATAATTTCCAGTTTTGTTAAATTTTTTAAGAATATCCTGTACTTCAGCATAACGCGAAACTTTTTCATCAGAAAGCGGACTATATAGGTACTCCGTCACAGGCAATTTGTATTTCGATTTATCGAACATGTCCTGACGCACTGAATCAAGCAAGATTAGCCCGATAAAAAGGTTGTTATCGCCCGTTACAACAAAAATATTTCGT
>CAYWNI010000260.1:0-5001 GCA_964459525.1 uncultured Lentimicrobiaceae bacterium
TCGCTTATTCCCCGCACCGCCGGAACTTCCCTTGCCGGACAAGTGGTGGGTGGTGGCATTGTGGCCGACGTGTCACGTCACATGACTAAAATACTGGAAGTCAACGAAAATGAAAAGTGGGTGCGTGTGCAACCTGGTGTAATTCTGGATGAACTCAACATGCACCTCAAGCCTATAGGTTTGTTTTTTGGTCCGGAAACCTCCACCGCCAGCCGCTGTATGATGGGCGGCATGGTGGGCAACAATGCGTGCGGGGCACATTCTTTGATTTATGGTAGCACGCGTGAACATACTTTGGAGCTAAAGACAATACTGAGTGATGGCTCTGAAGCCACATTTGGAGATGTTTCCAAAATTGAATTTGAACAAAAATGCAATCAAAAAACACTAGAAGGAGAAATTTATCGCCTTTTCAGGGAAATGCTTAGCGACGAAAAAAATCAACGCGAGATTGTCGATCAATTTCCCGATCCCGAATTGGAAAGAAGAAATACGGGCTATGCTATTGATTTACTAATAAGAAATGAAATCTTCGGGACAGAATCAACTGCTTTTAACCTGACCAAATTGCTAGCAGGCTCTGAAGGCACGCTTGCTTTTACCACCGAGATAAAACTTAATTTGGTTGACCTGCCGCCAGCCAACAAACTACTTGTTTGCGCTCATTTTACCACCATCGCCGAATCGCTCAAAGCCAACCTCATAGCCTTAAAGTTTAAGCCTGCAGCCATTGAACTCATGGACAAGATTGTTCTTGACTTGACCAAAGAAAATATCGAGCAGCAAAAAAACAGGTTCTTTGTGCAAGGCGACCCCGGTGCTATTTTGGTTGTGGAATTTGTTGGCGAAAACATGGAAACCATCAGGAAAACTGCCGCCGCGATGGAGAAAACAATACGACAGGCAGAATTGGGATTTCATTTCCCGATGGTGGAAGGTAGCGACATAAAGCGGGTTTGGGATTTACGCAAAGCGGGTTTGGGCATAATAAATAACCTGCCCGGCGATGCCAAACCTGCCCCCGTTATCGAAGACACAGCTGTAAATCCGGAAGTCCTGCCCGCATACATTGAAGAATTTGATGCCATGCTAAAAAAGTTTGGCAAAGAATGCGTGTATTACGCCCATGTGGCTACTGGCGAGCTTCACCTGCGTCCCATCCTGAATTTAAAAGACCCAGATGACGTGGAGTTATTCTACCAAATTGCTTTGGAAACAGCCAAGTTGGTAAAAAAATACAAAGGTTCGTTGAGCGGCGAACACGGCGACGGTCGCTTACGTGGACAATTTATACCCCTCATGGTTGGCGACCACAACTACGCACTCTTTAAACAAATAAAACAAACCTGGGATCCTGTCGGCATTTTCAATCCGGGAAAAATTGTGGACACACCACAAATGAACACTTCGCTGAGAAATGTCCCCGGCCAACCCACACGTGAAATAAAAACCACCTTCGACTTCAGCAAAGACCTCGGCATACTTAGGGCAGCCGAAAAGTGCAATGGCACTGCTGTTTGCCGTAAAACCGAACTCTCCGGCGGCACCATGTGCCCAAGTTATATGGCCAGTCGCGATGAGCGACAAACCACCCGCGCCCGCGCCAACGTTTTGCGTGAGTTTCTTACCACCAGCACCAAGGCCAACCCCTTCGACCACGAGGAGATTTATGAGATAATGGATCTGTGTTTGTCGTGTAAAGCCTGTAAATCAGAATGCCCGGCAAGTGTTGACGTTGCGAAGCTAAAAGCAGAATTTCTGCAACAATACTATGCTAGTCACCGCATACCGCTGCGCACACTTATGGTGGCGCATATCAGTAAAATCAACACATTGGGAAGTTATTTCAGGTGGATATACAATTTTGTGAATGGCAACAAGTTTATTTCCGGGCTCACCGCCAAAATGGTGGGATTTGCTCCCCAAAGGCAATTTCCGCTGTTGTACAAAACCACCCTCGACCGATGGAATAAACAGTATTCAAGTCAGCGCCTAGGGACATTTCCCAATGGTCGCGTTTATCTTTTTAATGATGAATTTACACGTTTTAACGACACCGAAATCGGCATCAAAGCCATAAAGCTACTTACTGCCGTGGGCTATGAAGTCATCATTCCTAATCACCTCGAAAGCGCCAGGACCTACCTGAGCAAAGGCATGGTTAAGTATGCGAAAAAGATAGCCAATACGAACATACGCAAGCTGGCTGAACTTATTTCTTCAGAAACCCCTTTGGTAGGCATAGAACCTTCCGCCATACTTACGTTTAGAGATGAATACAAGGAACTCGCCGACAAGGAGATAAAAAGTCAAGCGAATGAATTAGCCAAATACACCTTTATGATTGATGAGTTTTTGCAGCGTGAAGTTAAGGCGGGAAAAATTACATCCGAACAGTTTACAAAAGAGACCAAAGACATAAAACTGCACGGGCACTGCCACCAAAAATCACTTGCCAGCACCCAGCCCACCTTATACATGCTAAACTTCCCTGCAAATTACACCGCCACCGAAATACCTTCAGGATGTTGCGGCATGGCAGGATCGTTTGGTTTTGAAAAAGAACACTACGAACTGTCGATGAAAGTTGGTGAATTGGTATTGTTTCCTGCAGTGCGCTCAAGTGCTCCCACCACATTAATAGCTGCACCTGGCACGTCATGCCGCCACCAAATAAAAGATGGCACATCACGCACCGCCTATCATCCGGTAGAAATTCTGTACGAAGCGTTGGTCAAATAAAAATAAAATGTAATTTTGCGCTCCCAAACTTCTTCAGAAGCTCTCCCGGTAGCCATCGGGTAAAATGAGCCAAAAAGAGTAAAAGGTCCAGTAGCTCAGTTGGATAGAGCAGCAGCCTTCTAAGCTGCGGGTCACAGGTTCGAGCCCTGTCTGGATCACTAAAACGCTGATAATCAGCAACAAAAACCGCTAAAATGTTGATATTTAGCGGTTTTCTTTTTTTAACCCCCGCAAAACAAATCAAATATTGCAGTCTGAAAGGGACTCAAAAGTAAAGATTTTATCTACGCTTTTCTATCAAGAAACTTCACCTGACTCCGCAATCAAACACGAAACTTACCACATCAAACCTGGCCTTGCATGGCGTTTCAATGTTTGACCTAAATGACCAGAAAATTGCTTATCTTTGCAAAAAATCTATTAAAACCAACTGTTTACACGGTATAAATTGATGATTTTTTTTAAATCCGCCGAAAGGCAGATCAATACCAGGCTGATCTCGCGATGCAGTCTTGCCCCTAATAAAAAGAAACTTTTCTGCACTGCAGCAAGGATTTTTTAGATCGACACTTTGTCAGCATAGCACATTAATTCACTTATATACTAACCAACACATTATTTTTATGGGAAGATCGCAAGATACCTACAACAAAAAAGAAGTAAGAAACAAACAGGAAAAAAAGAGAAAAGACAAGGAAGCCAAAAGATTGGCTAAGAAAGACTCTGAAAAATCGGGCAGCCTCGATGATATGATTGCCTACGTTGACGAAAATGGAATGATCAGTTCCACCCCACCCGACCCAAACGCTAAAGAAGAAGTTGATATCGAGAGCATCACCCTTGGCGTTCCAAAACGAGAAGATGTGCCTTATGATCCTATTCGCAATGGTATAGTTACCTTTTTCAACGACTCAAAGGGATTTGGTTTTATCCGTGATCTTGAAACACAAGAGAGCGTATTTGTTCATGTTAACAACCTGCTTGAACCTATTAAAGAAAACAACATGGTGGTTTTCGAGGTTGAAATGGGGCCTAAAGGACCCAGCGCCTTCAAAGTAAAAATTCTGCGGTAATTGACCGAAACATGATAGTTATCAGGAAATCATCATAACCTTTGCGCTATGTTGTTGAGCTGTATGTGTTTTGAAAATTATATTTACAAATGTAGTTGCCCCTTTGTCTTCTTATAAAAGTAGATCTGACAAAATTAATTACATTTACCAGCTTTATACGATTACAGCTTTTTTTGCCAACAAAGTCCGTAAAATGAACAAAATACATTCGTTTCACATACCCGTTTTGGGGATAGGTTACACCATAGATACGCCTTTAAAAGTTGCCCATCTGGGCATCGACTCGGTTATTTCACTGGTGGATGACATCCTGATTGAAAAAATACGCAAGATGTACTGCGAAAAGTTTGGCGTGCATTATCAGGAGATTTCGGAGAAGATGGAGGATTTTAGGGCTAGAAGGATTACATCTTACTTGAACCTTATGCAAAGTCAAGTAGAACAAAAATTAAGCGACTTAAAAGCCAGTGCTTGCGAAAAAAGAAACGAACTTAAAGAACTGTTTAGCTTACTTCCCGACACATCAACCATAAAACGAGATTTTTTTGAAAATGCTTCAAGGTTGTTCAATTTTCAGGAAATCAAGCAGTGGCTCAACGAAAACTTGTCGATGGGTAGCATTGATGTGAACATCATGACTAAACTTGATAAGGACAACTACAAAGATGGCGCTAAGCTGGACTATCAATTCAACGATGCCCATGCTGCCGTTCGCGGATTTGCCCAAAGCAACCTAAGCTCATCACTCATCCTTTCTGCCGGAATGAACCCACGTCTGTACAGCTATCTCGAAAAATTTGATGATTTTTACCCCGATGCCAACGGACAAATAAAAAAGAAAATAGTACTTAAGGTAAGTGACTACAGATCAGCTTTAATTCAAGGAAAATTTCTTGCAAAAAAAGGGATATGGGTTTCTGAGTTCCGAATAGAATCTGGGTTAAACTGTGGTGGTCATGCTTTCGCAACGGAAGGCCACTTACTAGGTCCTATTTTAAATGATTTCAAGCAAAACCGCTCGCAACTTATTGAAGAATCATTTGCACTGCTAACGAATGCATTGCAGGCCAAAGGCAGGCAGATTCCTGAAAAAACCCTACCACTCAAAGTAACAGCCCAAGGTGGCGTGGGTACAGCCGAAGAGCATTCGTTTTTAATTGAGCAATACCAGCTTGATTCTGTGGGT
>CAYWNI010000261.1:0-4983 GCA_964459525.1 uncultured Lentimicrobiaceae bacterium
GCGGATGGCAATTTAGATCGTTAGGCCCTGGTAGCTATAACGGAAACTCAACTTATGAGCGTATTGGGGATATTCAACTTGAAGGAAATATCGAGTACCGCTTTCCTGTTTATAGCTTTTTTAAAGGAGCATTATTTGCCGATGTTGGAAATATATGGACGTACAACACGAGTGAAACCTTCCCAGGTGGACAGTTTAAAATGGATAGATTTTACAAGCAACTAGCTGTGGATGCAGGAGTTGGCTTTCGGTTCGATTTCCAATTCTTTATTTTTAGAATAGATGCTGCTGCCCCACTACGAAACCCGGCTTATCCAACAAACGAAACTTGGCGTTTACGGTATCTACAGATGAAAGATTTTGTTTTTAGTTTTGGTATCGGTTACCCTTTCTAGAAAACACCCAACACAGCCAGATGATAAGTACTCAAAACCTAAAAGACAGCATAACAACACATTTCGGACACCAGCCTACCGGCGATCAAAGCATTGCCATTAATCACCTGAGTGCTTTTAGTTTAAGTAAAAAATTGAATCCGCTGTACATGCTTCGTGGATATGCCGGAACTGGAAAAACCAGTTTAATTAGTGCTTATGTAAAAACATTGAACAGTATAAAAACACCATTTGTTTTGTTAGCGCCAACAGGGCGTGCTGCTAAGGTTTTTTCGCAATATGCCGGATTTCAAGCACATACAATACACCGGTACATTTATCTTTTTTTTACCGATGCGGATGGATCAACCCGCGTGATTCATGCACCAAACAAATTAAACAATGCCGTTTTCATTGTTGATGAGGCATCAATGATTAGCGATAGCGGCGTTGAACAAGGAAGCCTTTTCAATAAGTCGCTTTTGCAAGACTTATTTGATTACGTCTACACAAACTCAGGCAACAAACTGATTCTTGTCGGCGATAATGCCCAGCTTCCTCCTGTGGGCATGGATATTAGTCCGGCGCTTGATCTAGCCAACCTCAAACGCACATTTACCATAACGGGGTATGAATACCAAATGCGTGAAGTAATGCGGCAGTCAACCGAATCGGCTATACTCGAAAACGCCACTACGCTACGCAATCAAATTGAAAATGAGACCATTGATCTACCACTTTTAAGCATCAAACTACAAGCCGCCGACATGTGCCGAATAAAGACAGGGTATGAGATGGAAGATTTTTTAAGTGGCGCATTTGGATCGTATCAAAAACAAGACAGTGTTATTATTTGCAGAACCAACAAAAGAGCCAATTTGTTCAACCAGCAAATACGGACAAGGGTGCTACAACGCGAGTTTGAACTCGAAGGTGGCGACCTAATCATGGTGGTGAAGAACAACTACTTTTGGCTTGATTCAAAAGCAGAAGCCGGTTTTATTGCCAACGGCGACCTTGCCGAAGTAATACGTGTGGTGAAGTCGGAAGAGAAATTCGGCTTTAAATTTGCCGATGTTCAGCTTCAATTAATTGACTATCCAAACATGCCTGCTATCGAGGTAAAACTATTGCTCGACTCGCTCTACACGGATGGCCCAGACATCAATCGAGAAGCGTCTGATCGCTTATTTCATGCTGTTGAGGATTCCTATGGCGATATCCCGAAAAGGCGTGCTAGGCTGGCAAAAATCAAGGTAGACCCCTGGCAAAACGCGCTTCATGTAAAATTTGGATACGCCCTTACCTGCCACAAAACTCAAGGCGGACAATGGCCCAACGTATTTATCGACCAGGGCTTTCTTACCGAAGAACATATTAATAAAGAATTTTTAAGGTGGTTATACACCGCCATTACCAGAGCAACAGAAAAACTTTACCTAATGGGCTTCAATCCCGAATTTGTTAATGATGAAGAAAATAGTGATTCATCAACACTTTAAAAATGAGTAAACTCTATTAGCGATTTAAAAAAAGCGTAGTTTTACCCAAACTCCATCAACATGAAATATATACTTTTTACACTTGCCCTCATCGTATATCTGGCGGGGACTGCTCAGGAACCACGTTATCAAACATATTCAACTGCTCTAACAGTATTGGGAACGAAAAACGATACCGATATTGAATGGACAAATAAAAATATCAATATTGTATTAAACTACAAAACCGGCGACTTTAAAGCCACACTGAAAGAATCTGATTTTGCTAATTCAACTAAAAAAAACAATCAGGAAAACTTGAATATGTTTGGTGACGGAAATGTGTTTACGCTTACTGGTATTTTTCCAATAAATGAATTGTTAAACCAGCAACAAACAACAGCTAGCTATTCCATTGAGCTACAGTTGCAAAATGAGGATGGAAGCCTATTCGAATCAATTTTATTCAACACCTCCGTTACAAAACCAGGAGAAGGCCAGTTAAACTACAGAATTTTCGTGCTAACAGGCACATTACAGAAACAAGAGTTTGACTTACCAGTATTTGAAGGAATGGACAATGAACTTAGCATTAAACTATTTTTCAACTCCTACTGGCAAAATTAAACTTGCTTCTTCATTACCAATACAGTTGCATAGGCAGCAACACCCTCTCCCCTTCCAGCAAAACCAAGATTTTCGGTGGTGGTAGCTTTTACAGAAACCTGATTAATTTGAATTTTTAGTATTTGAGCCAAACGCTCCCTCATTTTACCAACAAATGAAGCGATTTGTGGTTGTTGTAACACAACAACGGCATCCAAGTTTCCTATTTCATAACCCACTTCACTAACCATGCTTTGCACACGACTTAAAATAACGCTGCTATCAATGTCTTTGTAATCAGGATTGTTTGGCGGAAAGTGGTTTCCGATGTCGCCGAGCGCCAACGACCCTAACAAAGCATCGGCAATGGCATGGATGAGTACATCTGCATCTGAATGGCCTTCAGCACCTTTCTCAGATGGAATTGTTATTCCGCCCAAAATCAGTTTACGCCCAGCCACCAAGGGATGAACATCGTAGCCAATCCCTGTCCTAAAAGGTATCACTTATTTAGAGTTGGCTTTGCCTACACCGTCTAGGTTGAAAATCAGCGAGAAGCGTAAGGTATTTTGTAAAGGATTTTGATCGGAAGTTACAGGGATGAGATAAGAGAAATCAAGTCCAAAAACATTGTAGCGCAAACCCACACCCAAAGTGGCATATTTGCGATTACCTTTTGTAAGGTCTTCATAATAGAAGCCGCCACGCAAAGCGAGTACATCTGTATACCAGTATTCGGTTCCAATGGCAAAACTAAACTCACGAAGCTCTTCTGAAAAACCACCTGGCGCATCATACCATGATTGAATCATGCCTTGCACAACACTTACATCGGGATCCATTCCTTTTTCGATAACCCGGCTTCCATCAGGATTTACGAGACTATCAGAGTAAATAGGTGGTGTTGGAACAAGTAGTTTGTTTATATCTAACTGAAATGAGATCGAATTATAATCGTCGAGATCGAGCGTGATACGGGGTCCAATCCTTAAATTAGTTGGTATGAAATCCCTTTCTGTATTGGATTTAGAATAGGAAATTTTCTGTCCTATATTCGAGATGTTAACTCCCCATGCAAAAGTAGCAGGAGTAGATGCAAACCAGCTTACTTCATCTTCCCAATATACACTTACATCGGCAGCAACAGAAGTTCCTGCTGTTGTTTCAACACCTTGTACGTATTGACCCTGCGTGAGGTTGGAGTAGATAAAACGTCCGGTTACAGCCAACGATAGTTTATCGGTAAGAATGCGCGAATAGGCAGCATCAATGGCGAATTCATTGGGTTTATAAGTTCCCAAGTTATCGCCTACTTCGTTGGTGAAGGTAATCTCTCCCAACGAAAAATACCGCAATGATGCTGCGACAGTCGACACCTTATCAATTCTTTTATAAAAGGAAACATAGGCCAGGTTAATGTCGTTGACCAAATTACGAAGCCATGGGGTGTAATTAAACGAAAAGCCCATATCATCTGCAATCCTTGAATATTTGGCAGCATTCCAGTGCATGGAATTAACGTCTGCCGAGGAGGCTACTCCGCCATCTCCCATCCCACCGGCACGGGCATCAGGACCTATCATCAACAATGGAACAGCAGTAGTAATTGTATTGATACGCTGTCCGTTTTTCTCAATAATTTGAGCAGTCGATTTCAGCGAAAAAGCTGCCAGCAGGGCAACGAGTAAGATCTTATGTTTCATCTATCTGACTAGTATTTAAAAAGGTTTGCAAAACTAACGAATTAATTTAATTTATATTATTCAATTTAAAAATGAAGGTTGTTTTTAATGGCGCTTTCTATTCTTAGCGGAAGCCTGCAAGCGCATTTACTGATTAAATTCAATTGGTTATGTCTTCTATTTGGTGGTTTTTAGCAGTTTTTGTCGTCGTACGGTTGTATTGCCATACGAATCAGTAATTATCACATTATAAAGGTATAAACCATTGCGCAAAGGAGCTCCATTGCTGTTGGTTCCGTCCCAATAAATGGGTTCGGTAACTGAAGTACCCGTATTGCTTTTTTGGTAAAGACTGGCTACCTGATTTCCTTGCAGGTCAAATATTTCAATTGTTATTTCGATCGGAACGCCAGGTTTATTATGGTGCAATTCAAAACGGGTAACATCTGAAAATGGATTTGGATAGTTAAGCACCTGATTGGCTTGAATGGGAGCTCCATCATTAACATAAAAGTCGAGTGTGGTTTCAGATGAATTGTTTTGTAAATCCCATGCTTTCACAGTAAGACTATGCCATCCCTGGCTTAAACCGGTCAGAGGGTATTGAACAATACCCTGCTGGTAAGAGTCGATATCGATGGCAAAATGATTGTTTAAATCTACCGTGTTGCTATAATCCTGATCGAGTACCATTGTAATGTCGCGACCAATTCCATTGCCAGTATAATTTAACCCCGATGGATCGAAAATACGCGCGTAAAGCATGGCCTCGCTGGTTACTTCATCTCCATTTTTAAAATTAGGATCATTTAAAAAAGCCTCCATTACGGGCCCATCTAC
>CAYWNI010000262.1:0-4933 GCA_964459525.1 uncultured Lentimicrobiaceae bacterium
AATATATCCTGCCGGAATCTGACTAATTGTGAAATTCCCATCAATATCTGATGTTGAACCAAGCTTGGTGTCTTCTACAATTACGTTAGCGAAAGGTATTGGTTCGTTGGTAACTTGGTCGACAATACGGCCAGAAACCTGCCCTGTTTGAGCTTGGGTGCTTGTGGCGATTAACATTGACAGGGTGACCAAGCAGAGCGCAAACACTTGTTTGCTTGATTTGAAATATGTGGATGCCTTCATTATATTACGTTTTAGAAATAAAAAATGCAAAATTAGTATAATTACGTAATAAAAATGTATTTTTGCAAAAAATATATTAGATGTATGACTATTCCTTGCTAAAAGACTTACTTCCGTATTTGCAGCAATTTGAATCCGAATCTGGTGGTGGAATAATAGATTTTTGCCATTTTCTACGAGAGAATCTCTTGCTCGACAGTCATACAACGGAAACCACTCCTGATTTTTCTAAAGTAGAGAATCACAAACCAGAGCGTTTTCCGGAAGTTGAGTTTTCTACACTGCTCACAGGGCTTTATCGTTTTGGCAGACATTATGTAAAAAAAGCGCTGTCGCAAACCAAGATTAGCACCCTTGAAGAATTTGGGTTTCTTGCTTCGCTGATACAAAAACCGGGTTTATTAAAGTCGGAGTTGATACACTTGCATTTAATGGAGATTTCTTCAGGAACAGAAGTGATCAAAAGGCTTATTCGTGCCGACATGATTACAGAAACTGTTGATCAAAATGATAAACGTGCCAAGCGCCTATATCTTACCGAAAATGGCCGAGCTACCATTATGGAGGCTTTTTATGAAATGTACAAAGCATCAAAAATAATTAGGGGAAACCTTTCAGATCAGGAACTTGCCTCTGCGACTTTGGTTATGGAGAAATTAAGCGTTTTTCATTGGCATATTCACGCACTAGATAAAGCCAGCAATATTGACGATTTACTGACCAAATACATTCAAAACTAAATATTATGAAAAATGTATTGATTACAGGTGGCTCAGGTTTGCTGGGTCGGAGTATTACCGAACTTTTGCTTCACAATGGGTATCAGGTGGCCTGGCTAACCCGAAAAGGGGCGAAAAGCTTGCCCATTAAACACTTTTTTTGGGACATCCCGAATAATGAAATTGACACCAAAGCCATTGAATTTGCTGATATTATTATTCATTTGGCAGGTGCTGGCATTGCTGATAAACCCTGGAAGGTAGCACGTAAGCAGGAAATTATTGACAGTCGTGTCGACTCCACCAATCTTTTGGTTTCGGCCTTAAAGCAGCACAATAAAAAACCAGAATTGGTTTTAGCGGCCTCAGCTGTAGGCTATTACGGGGCTATTACCGATACGCATGTTTTTGTAGAATCGGATGCACCTGCTGCTGATTTTTTAGGCACAACCACCCAGCTTTGGGAGTTGGCTACCGATCAATTTAGAGCCCTCGGTATTAAAACCATTCAATACAGAATAAGTGCTGTGCTTGCTCCAGAGGGCGGGGCTTTGCCTAAAATGATGACTCCTGTAAAGCTCGGTTTGGGCGCCGCGCTGGGTAATGGCAAACAATGGATGCCCTGGATTCACATCAGCGACTTGAGCAGGATGTTCTTGTTCGCCATCGAAAACGACATAAAGGAAGGTGTTTACAATGCCGCCTCTCCCGCCAAAGACAACAACAAACAATTTATGCGCATGTTGGCCAAGGTGCTTAACCGTCCTTTTGTACTTCCACCTGTTCCTGGTATAGTTATGAAGCTAATGCTTGGCGAAATGGCTGATATGGTTTTGAAAGGGTCAGCGGTTTCAACTGAAAAGATCCAAAAAACAGGATTTGAATTTAAGTATCCTGAGTTGAAACCTGCTTTACAGCAATTATTGCAAAAAGAAAAACACCCTTAGGTTTTCCTAAAGGTGTTTTCCGGATTATCTTTTTCAAGACAGAATAGCCGGAGGGCTAGGATTATTTCAGGTAATCATTAAAATACCTGGTTATTTTCTCGTAAAGGTGTGCGCGATCCATACCACCCATGTTATGCCCATGACCCGGATAAACAAAATAGTCGATGTCTTTGCGTTTTTCGATGGCTTTTTGTAAGAAAGCCTGACTTTGTTGCCAAACAACGGTTGGGTCGCTGGTGCCGTGAATAATTAGTAGTTTTCCGTTCAGTTGATCTACTTTGTTAAGCAAGCTTGAGCTTTCGTAGCCTTCAGGGTTTTCTTCCGGAGTATCCATATATCGCTCGCCATACATCACTTCGTAATATTTCCAGTCGATAACAGGGCCACCTGCCACGCCAACCTTAAACACTTCCGGATGATCGAGCATCAGCGAAATCGTCATAAATCCGCCATAACTCCAGCCGTCAACACCAATTTTTTCGGCATCCACATACGGTAGCGAAAGCAAGTACTCAACTCCTGTCATTTGGTCTTGCACTTCCAGCTTGCCCAAGTTGCGGTGTATGGCTTGCTCAAAATCTCTACCCCGATTGGCCGAACCTCGGTTGTCAAGTGTCCAGATCAAGTAGCCTTGTTGTGCTAAATAATTTAAAAACAAGCCAGCTCCTCCCAGCCACGAATCAGTAATAAGCTGGGCATGTGGGCCGCCATAAACATAAACAATTACCGGATATTTTTTGTTGGCGTCGAAATCGACGGGCTTGATCAATCGGCCATAAAGGAGGGTACTGTCTTCGGTTTCGAGTGTAACCATTGTCATCTCTCCCATATTGTATTCGGCCAGCGTGTTGTTGTCTTCAAGCAAAATACGCAGCGTTTTGCCTTTGCTGTCGAGTAGTTTGTATTCTCGTGTAATATCAGTGCTGCTGTATATATCGAGGATGTATTTTCCTGATTCACTTGCCATCACGCTATGTGTTCCGTGATCTGGCGTGATGCGCGCTATTTTTCCGTTTTTAATTTCTACCGAATAGGCATTGTTTTCGAGTGGACTTTCCGCGGTTGCCATAATAAACAAATGGTCGCCACGGAAACCCAATAATTCTGTAACAATCCAGTCGCCTGAGGTAAGCTGACGGATCAACTCGCCTTTGGTGTTGTATAAATAGAGATGGTTGTATCCGTCACGTTCACTCATCCAAACAAATTGGTCTTTCTGGTTGGGCAGGAAATAAAGGGGGTGCTCAGGCTCAACATAATGTGGATCGGTTTCTTCAAACAGCGTTTGAATAAAATCGCCGGTAGTGGCATTGTAGCTATTCAGTTTTAGGTGGTTTTGTTCACGGTTCAGTAGTGCGATGTATATTATTTCGCCGTTTGGATTCCATGTTACCGATGTAAGGTACTGGTCGACATGCTCTCCGGTTTTCAGAAACACCGTTGTGCCACTTTCGAGGTCGTATATGCCCAGCGTTACCTCTTCGCTTGTCATGCCTGCCATGGGGTATTTGGTGTTTTCCACCTCGGCAATCCGTTTGCTAACATCTACCAATGGATAATCGCTTACCATGGTTTCATCTTTACGGTAGAAGGCCAGTTTTTTTGACTCCGGTGACCAGAAAATACCTTTCTCAATACCAAATTCCACACGGTGAACGGTTTGCCCGTTTACAATTCCCGGATTGGTATCGTTTGTCACCTGCTTTGGTTTTCCGTCGACGGCAAAGTAAAGGTTATTGTCGATTGTGTATGCCACAAACCGCGTATCCTTTTCAAAATCAATGTTGGCAGCTTCAGCCGGCACTTTATTTATTTTGGTCAGGGTTTGTGTGCTAAACTGATAGTCGAAAAAGACATTTTTGTAGGAAAACCGACAATTGTCATCGCCATAAATAGTTAGCCCGGGCATTCTTTTTAGCGAATCCAATCCCAATTTATTCATGCCGCTATTCAACATGTCAAGGTCAACGAGCAGGGTTTCAGTGCCTTTTTTTGCAGTTACCTGAAAAATGGCATTTTCTTTGGCATAGGCGTAATTGTTCGTTTGGCCGATCCACTGAAGTTGTGCAATTCTGCCCGGATAAAGTTCCCTGTTCATGTATATGGCATCTTCGGGCGTAAGGAGTTTTTCCTGTGCAGGAAGAAAAAATGAAGAGAAGATAATTCCCGCCAGAACAAAGGCGAATACTGATTTTTTCATTGGTTTGGTTTTATTTTTTATTCGGTTTGCTAATTTTCGATTTTTTCAACCAGAAATTTAAAGTCGGATAGAAACTGGCTTTTTTTATCGTTAAGGTATACATAATACTTGTCTGGAAGTCCGATGGGTATATCCACTGTGGTGTAATTCCACCAGCCATTTTGAACAGGATTTTGAGGTGCTTGGTAGGGGAGGTCATATTCCCACAGTTTTCCTTTGTCGTCAGCACCGCGGATGATAACGAAAAACCACTGAAAGTTGGCCCGATCTTCTGTGAAACGTGTCAGGTATATTTGTAGCTGACCACCTTTGGCTTTTAATTTAACGTTGGCTAAGTTTTCATTAATTTGTTCCTCAGTCCATTGGGCGGCTTTTCCAACTTTTTCAAAGTTTTCTTCGAGCATTGTCAATGGCTTATAACCTATGGCTGTAATCGGCGAATAATTGTAGGTTGTGGCATTGTCGGGCAGTTCTCCAAAAATTTTGGTGATGCGGTAGCCGTTAAAATCCCGCGATTCGTTCTCCATCCACGTTGCTTCATAAAGCAAAGGGTTGATTTCCTGAGCGTTTATCGATGTTACCATCAGTAACAACGAACACGCAAAAACTAATTTTTTCATGACAGTATTATTTAAGTTTAGTTGTTAAAAGCAGCAACAACTTTTGTGAAGTCAAAAATTAGTTGAGGGTTTTCCTCGAAACGGTTGCCAACCACGATGATGTCGGCTCCTGCCGCCAGAATTTTCTGGGCACTTTCGGGTGTTCTAATACCGCCTCCGATAATGAGTGGAACGTCGATTGAGCCTTTCACAAAGGCAACCATT
>CAYWNI010000263.1:0-4928 GCA_964459525.1 uncultured Lentimicrobiaceae bacterium
ATGAAACCTGTCTTGTTTTTGAAAAAGCACCCTCAACGGAAATGAAATGGCGCTAGGCTCTAGACCTGAGGTAGCTACTTGATAAAATAAGGGCTGAAACTGGTGATAGTTGTTTTTGTCGAGTACCACTACCTGATAGCCCGAATTGAATAGCTTTCGGGCGAGTTTTAGTCCTGCAAAACCAGCACCAACAATGATAATCCGCTTATAATTGGGTATGGGAATATGAGCAATAGTATTCATTGGTAGTTTTTTAGTGGTGTTTTAATGGTTATTTGCAAACCATTGCAACATTACAAATGTTCTGGATATTAATTGTCCTGTTTCCGAGATATTTTCACCCAATAACACGTTTATAGTTTGGAGTTTGCTAATTTTGCAACCTGTATCCAATACTAACAAATACAACATAATTGTTATGAAAAATATTGATAACTATGACTTTAGAAATAAAAAGGTAATAGTTCGTGTTGATTTTAATGTGCCCTTAGATGCACAGCACAACATTACCGACGACACCCGCATTAAAGCTGCTATTCCAACCATTCGTAAGATTCTTCAGGGCGGAGGATCTGTTATATTGATGTCGCACTTGGGACGTCCCAAGTCGGGTCCCGAGGATAAATTTTCACTACGTTACCTTGTTAGCGACCTCTCTGCCAAACTGGGAAAGAGTGTTCTCTTTGCTGATGATTGTATTGGAGAGTCGGCCCGCCGCATGGCTGCAGGGCTAGAGCCAGGTCAGGTTCTTTTACTTGAAAATCTCAGGTTTTATAAAGAAGAAGAAAAGGGAGATGTTGAATTTGCCAAAAAACTTGCTACGTTGGCTGATGTATACATGAACGATGCCTTTGGCACCGCCCACCGTGCCCATGCTTCAACAGCTGTTATTGCTCAATTTTTCCCTAACGACAAACTTTTCGGTTATGTGATGGGAAGCGAGTTAAAAAGCATTAACAAAGTACTTAAAGATGGTCATAAACCTGTTACCGCCATTTTAGGTGGAGCTAAAGTTTCTGGAAAAATTGAAATCATTAACAATCTGCTCGATAAAGTCGATAACCTGATTATTGGCGGTGGCATGATGTTCACTTTTATTAAAGCGTTGGGTGGAAAAACCGGAAACTCTCTTGTTGAAGATGAATTGATCGGCACTGCAAAAGCAGCTATGGAAAAAGCAAAAACTCTGGGAGTTAATTTTTACCTACCTACTGATGTGGTTATTGCCGATAAATTTGATAACGAAGCCAACCGAAAAACCTGCAAGGCAGATGAGATTCCTGATGGCTGGATGGGGTTGGATATCGGTGCCGAAACCATCGCGAAATTAACGGAAGTTATTTCTGGTTCTTCTACTTTGCTTTGGAACGGCCCTATGGGCGTTTTTGAGATGGACAATTTTGCACATGGCACCATTGCCATTGCAAAAGCCATTGCCCAAGCCACACAAAATGGAGCTTTCTCGTTGGTAGGTGGCGGCGATTCGGTAGCAGCCGTAAACAAATATCACCTCAACGATCAGGTAAGTCACGTGTCAACTGGAGGAGGAGCTATGCTGGAGTTTATTGAAGGCAAAGTGCTGCCAGGAGTGGCTGCGATTGAAGGGTAGCTTTTAAAGCAGCTATATTTTATTACCGACTTCTCTTTTTATAGGGAGGTCGGTTTTTTTTGGCAGAATTTTAGGTTCTGAAACTGGTTTTCTTCCCCCTTATTTATTTTCATTCCAAATACACCACAATAAAGCGCAATCGTTTGCATAAATCATGATATAAGTCGTAATTTTGATTTTATAAACAACTTCTGTTACAATGGATAAACTCTTTAGAAAAGACGCATTTAACTACCATGCGCTCGGTCGTCCCGGAAAAATACAGGTAGTCCCTACAAAACCTTATTCAACGCAACGCGATTTGTCGCTGGCCTACACGCCTGGCGTGGCTGATCCTTGTTTGGCCATTGAAAAAAACCCAGAGGACGTGTATAAATACACGGCGAAAGGGAATTTGGTTGCTGTTATTTCAAATGGCACTGCTGTTTTAGGACTGGGGAATATTGGCCCCGAGGCCGGGAAACCCGTAATGGAGGGCAAAGGGCTGCTATTTAAGGTGTTTGCCGACATCGACGTGTTTGATATTGAGGTGAATGAAAACGATACCGAGAAATTTATTCAGGTAGTTAAAGCCATCGCACCTACCTTTGGTGGCATCAACCTTGAAGACATTAAAGCGCCAGAGTGTTTTGAAATAGAAGAGCGTTTGAAGGCAGAGTTGAACATTCCAATTATGCACGACGACCAGCATGGCACAGCCATTATCACTTCTGCGGGTTTGTTGAATGCCTTAGAGATAAACAAAAAGAAAATTCAAGACCTGAAAATTGTTGTAAATGGTGCTGGCGCAGCTGCTGTTTCGTGTACAAGGCTATACATTGCGCTGGGCGCAAAACCTGAAAACATTATCATGCTCGACAGCAAAGGCGTGCTGCATAAGGATCGTAAAGATATAAACGATACTAAAAAGCAATTTGTGGTTGATACACCAGCTCGATCGCTCGAAGAAGCTTTGGTGGGTGCAGATATGTTTTTAGGTCTGTCGGTAGGTGGCGTATTGAAGAAAAAAATGCTCCTTTCGATGGCTGATGAGCCCATCGTTTTTGCATTGGCTAATCCCAATCCAGAAATTACATACGACGAGGCATGCGAAACCCGTAAAGACATCATCATGGCCACAGGCCGGTCAGATTTTCCTAACCAGATAAACAACGTGTTGGGTTTCCCATTTATATTCAGAGGTGCTTTGGATGTGCGTGCGTGCACCATCAACGAAGAAATGAAACTGGCTGCATCCAAGGCATTGGCCGAGTTGGCTAAAGAGCCTGTTCCAGAGGAAGTTAATTTGGCTTTTAAAGTGCATAATCTCACTTTCGGACATGAATACATCATTCCCAAACCTACCGATCCCCGCTTAATTGAGCGCGTTGCGCCAGCCGTGGCAAAAGCAGCCATGGAAACAGGTGTCGCCGCCAAACCCATCACCGATTGGGACCAGTATAAGATTACCCTTCAAAAACGTATGGGATTGTCAAATCCGTTGAAACGGCAGGTAAAAGCCATTTGTAAGTCCGACCCAAAACGCATTGTGCTTGCCGATGCAGAGCATTACAGTATTTTAAAAGCGGCTGAAATTGTTGTTAACGAAAAACTGGCTAATCCAATTCTTGTTGGCGACAAAGGCATAATAACTAAGTTGATAAATGAATACGATCTTGATTTGGGTCATTTAGAAATTATTGATCCGAACTCACGTGAAATGATTGTAAAACGTGATGAGTTTGCGCATATTTTGTACGAAAAGCGCAAACGCCGTGGCATGACGTGGTTTGCCGCCCGCGAAGCGATGGAAAACAAAAATTATTTTGGATTGATGCTTCTCGAAACGGGTGCTGCCGACGGAATGATTTCGGGGCTAACACGCAGCTATCCCGATTCTATAAGACCGGCTTTGCAGGTTGTGGGTAAAAAGCATGATGCCCATATTGTAAGCGGAATGTATATTGTAAACACAAAAGATGGTCCATTGTTTTTAAGCGATTGCACAGTTAATCTGCAACCTACGGCGCAAGAGCTGGTTGAAATTACGGTTCAAACAGCCGAAGCGGTACGTCAATTTAAAGTTGAGCCCCGCATCGCCTTGTTGTCGTATTCAAACTTCGGCACCGTAACCAGTCCGCTTACCATGAGGCAACGTGAGGCTGTAAGTATTTTGCACCGCGATTATCCTGATTTGATTGTGGATGGCGAAATGCAAGCCAATACTGCCTTGAATGAAGAAATTTTACAAGGCAGCTTCCCGTTTAGCAAACTGGATGGAAAACGTGCCAACACCTTGATTTTCCCAACATTGGCTGCTGCAAACATTGCTTACAAGCTGTTGATGGAATTATCGGATGTGGAGGTGGTTGGTCCCATTTTGAATGGAATGGCCAAGCCTGTACACGTGTTGCAAATGGGTAGCAGCGTTAGCGACATCGTGAACATGATTATGATTGCAGGTGTAGATGCCAGCAACCAGAAATAGCTGTTTTGTAGCATTGGTTTTTTGCTTTGAGGTAAATTTGAATTTGGCGTTTTATATTTCGCAGAAATGTTTACTTTTGCAAACCAATTCTACAAAAAGTTGCCCGAGTGGCGGAATTGGTAGACGCGCTGGTCTCAAAAACCAGTGAGGTAACACTCGTGCCGGTTCGATCCCGGCCTCGGGTACAAAAAAAGCCTTTATGTTAAGAAATTAATGTAAAGGCTTTTTTGTTGACCTAATAATCGACCTAAGTTGATGGGCCAACGATACAATACGGAAATAAATTGCTTTTTGATATTGGTTTTCAATTTGCAAATAATAATAACTCCCAAGCGAATTGTATGAGTAACTCATCGTTTATTCATTCAGTTCGTAAAAAGTATTACCCCTGACGTATCTTTAATTATATTTAGAAAAGCATGTCACCTTGATATATTTGGTAGGCATGTCATCCAGAAGTTTTAATAAACATATTAATTACCAATTAACGTTATTCATAATGAGAAAGCACTATTTAATTTCCTCCATCCTTATTACCATAAGTTTACTATTGTGTTTATTACCAACCAGTATTGCTCAGGTTGCAATCAACGAAAGCGGAGCTAGTCCTGATGCATCTGCAATGCTTGATGTAACATCTACCACAAAAGGGGTGCTAATTCCGCGTATGACCATAACAGAACGTGATGGTATTTCTAATCCGGAAACGGGGCTTATGGTTTTCCAAACAGATAATACACCTGGGTATTATTACTACAACGGTAGTTCGTGGGGTTTAATTGGAGATGGCGGTGCAACAGATATAAATGGACTTAGTGATGGAAAAACGGGTGGTAATAGTGTTTTTTTAGG
>CAYWNI010000264.1:0-4907 GCA_964459525.1 uncultured Lentimicrobiaceae bacterium
TTGAGGGACGAAACGGACTTGTAAATACATTGGGTAGTATCGGTCGTAAGCCGAAATTTGGCTACCAATACCTCAACGATTCTTCACGCATTAAAACGCCACTACTCAAAAAGGGTGACGCCTATGAACCCATTACTTTTGAAGAAGCTTATGCGCTTATAGAGAAAAATACCGCTTCTACAAAACCTGAAGAAAACGCTGTTTTTGCCGGAGCCAGACTTACCAACGAGGAGATTTATTTAATTCAGAAATGGGCACGTAAAGGTTTGAAAACACCATACATCGCTAATTTCCACTACATGGGCAGGGGCAAAGGATATGCTATAAATGCTTTGAAACCTGTTCCTTTTGAACAACTCGAAGGAGCAAGTAAAATATATTTGTTTGGTGCCGAACTACAACAAGATCATGATTATACCGGATTTCTGGTAAATCAAGTGCGGGCTACAAAAGGGATTGAGGTGGAATACATCGCTGAGAAACTTCAACCTGAGAACTTCCATAAAGTTGATTCCCAGGTAAAAATAGACAATTACTATGCTTTTGTTAAGGCTGTGAATGTGTATTTAGTGCAAAACAATATGCAAAATCAAATGTATATCGATGCCAACACTTCTGGTTTCGAAGCCTATAAGGATTCGTTGAAAAAGTTGGAGGTCGGCGTGTTTTGTGCTGAAGCAGGCATCACACCTGATTTTCTGTCGCGGTGGACAGAGTCGTTTAACAATGAAATTAACGCTGTTCTGATTTTCTCAGAGAAATATATTTCGGTAAACACGAGCCGCGAATTGTACAACCTGGCCATGATTACCGGGAAATTGGGCAAAACATCCAGCGGGCTGCTGCCTCTCAGAGAAAAGAACAATGCCCAGGGCTTGTTCGACATGGGCGCATTTGGCTGTGTTGAAACTGGAGGAAAGGAAGTAGCTAAAGAGGGACACCCTAAAATGAAAGACCAGCTCAGGAACAAAGCCTTCAAAAACATTTTCATTTTTGGGGAAGATCCTGTAGGAACGGCAATCGACAAACAGGAAACTATTGATTGGTTTAGCGATGTGCCTTTTGTGGTGGTACAGGATTCATTTATGACCGAAACCGCCAAGTGCGCACAGTTGATTCTGCCTGCTTCATTCCCAATTGAGTCTGCCGGAAGTTATACCAACACCCAGAAAGTACTCCAACAATTTGACCAACAGATTGCCCCCGGAGTTGAACAAACGAATCTGGAGCAGCTCGTCGCTTTGGGCAAAAAGTTTGGAGTAAATGGCGCCAATGACACCGACGAAGTGTTTATGGAAATCATTAGTCATTTAACCGCCGACGAAGAGCAGCCCATTGCATTTATGCTTACGGATGAAGATTCGCCGCAGCGCATGTTTAACTATGGTTGCGATTACCTGATGAAACGTTTTGACGTGGAGTTTTCCGAAGCATTTAAAAGATTCTAATCTAACACTAAAAAAATGGCGGATCTAAACACAAGATATCTGGGTTTAAACCTAAAAAACCCATTGGTGGTAGCCAGTTCGGGGCTTACCGATTCAGTAAGAAAAATTGTTGAACTCGAAAAGCAAGGTGCTGCTGCCGTTGTTATAAAATCTCTGTTTGAGGAACAAATACTCCTTGAAGCTGACTACCGTATTCGCAAGGCTGAAGAGCATGGCGAATTGTTTGTCGATTATAGCGAAACCTTTGATTATATGGATGTTCATATCAAAGAAGAAGAGCTTGGCAAGTACATCGACTTCATAAAAGAAACGAAAAGTCAGGTGCGTATTCCTGTGATTGCCAGCATCAATTGCATGTCGACGTTGGAATGGACTGATTTTGCAAAGAAAATTGAGCAGGCCGGCGCCGATGCTTTAGAGTTGAATATTTTCGTGATGCCTTTTAACATGAATCGTACTTGCGAAAGCAATGAGGAAGTGTATTACCATGTGCTCAAAAAGGTTAAGGCAGCGGTGCGTATTCCAGTAGCCGTGAAGATTAGTCCGTATTTCAGCAACCTTGGAAAAGTAATCAAGGGACTGGAAGCAAACAAGGCTGATGCGGTGGTGCTTTTCAACCGATTTACCAGTCCTGACATTGATATTTACCAGATGAAATCAACTGTTGCCGACGTGCTAAGCACTCCCGGCGAGATGGCTTTGTCGTTGCGCTGGATAGCCATGATGGCCAAGCGTGTAAACATGGATTTGGCAGCAACCACGGGCATTCACGATGGAGAAGCTGTGGTAAAACAATTGCTGGCAGGAGCCACGGTGGTTCAGTTGGCGTCGGTATTGTATAAAAATGGCCCCGCCGAAATCGAAAAAATATTGGCTTTTGTAAGTCAATGGATGCAGGAAAAAGGTTTTGAAACCATTCACCAGTTTCGCGGAAAACTCAGTCAGGCCAAAAGTGTAAACCCAGATGTTTATGAGCGGCTACAGTTTATGAAGTATTTTGGCGATTATAAGTAGTTGATCGTGGCTCGTGGATTTGGAAATTCTTATCTTTGACTAAAATTCGAGAATTGTGGCAGATACAAATCAAATATTAAGCTATTTGTTAACCAATAAGAAAAGGTTAGAAAAAGAGTATCATCTAATAAAAATTGGTATATTCGGATCTTTTGCCAGAGGTGAAGAGAGTGCCGAAAGCGATATCGACTTAATTGTTGAATTCGAAGACAATACTCCCGACCTTTTTGGTGTCAAACAGAGACTTAAAGAAGAAATTCAAATCAGATTTAATAGACCTGTTGATATCTGTAGAGAAAAGTATATAAAACCAATGTTTAAAGCTCAAATCCTGTCAGAGGTTAGATATGCATAGAATAGCACATAGAGATTTTAGTTGCATACAGAATATCCTTGAATCAATAAATAAGATTCAATCGTATTCAAGCGATTTTGAAAATGCAGACGCATTTTTTGAGAACACAATCTCTTTTGATGCCTCCATGATGAACTTCATTGTAATTGGTGAAATGGCCGAAAAGCTTTCTTCTGACTTTTTATCCGAAACGGAGAGTGTAATTGACTGGTTTAAAATAAAGGGCTTTAGAAACATTATTGCACATAATTATTTTGGTATTGATGCAGAAGAAGTATGGCAAATAATTCAATACGGACTTAAAGATTTGAAAATGAGTCTGAAAATCCTAATCGACTGAGATCAATATACTTTTTCCACCGTAATAGAGATACAAATAGTTATCAGCTTAATAGGCAGGTAATCAGATTTATATAAAGAATAAAGTATTTGTGTCTTATTCACCGTTTAGTTGTTAACCATTATGGTGTGTGTGCTGATTCAATTTCACGACTTACATACATTGTATTTCCACTTACTTTGTAGTCGGTGAGTCGGCCTTCGTGGTTGTAGGTTTTTTCGACATGGGTTTCGCTACCAGTAAGTGTATTGAAAACCAATATACTGCGATCGATAAGCTTGATGTAGCCAGGTTCGGTTTCCTGCAATTGTCGGTTAATTTTTCTCTCTTTGTTTCCGCTCAATTTCGATGTGAACAAATCCCACTGCCGCCCTATTACTTTACCGAGCATACTTTTGTCTTTTGTTGGTTCAGGAGTTTCTGCCAGGGCCAAATCATACCCGAATGACTCATCAGCAAAGGAGTAAGCAGGGAGCAACACGGTTTCGTTTTCTAGTGTCGTCGTCGTTGTGTGCCTGCTAATTAATGTGCTCATGGTTAACTTTGCTGTCGGTAAGATTTCGTTTTCAGCAGTAAGCTGTTGATCAGAATTGTTGGTAGTGAAAAGTGGTATGGCTTCAACAACCCTTTTCGGGAGTGAGTTTTTCTCGTTTAAATCATTTGCAATGGTTCTGGTAATACGGTGGTCGAACGTTTGTACACCAAAATTTTGGTTTAGGGGTTTGTTTGACTCTGCCAGAAAGAAGTATAAAGCTGCAAGCATAAGTAGGGTAGCAGCAAAAGAAATCCATTGTACGGGAGAAATAGCTCTTTTTCTTTTTAGTGAAGCTTTATCAGTAAATACAATATTTTGATCGGCTTGCAGGATTAGCTTTTTGTGCAGATCAAATTCCGCTTGCAAGCCGGTATTTTGGTTCAGAAAAGCTTTTAAGTCGTTCAGCTCAAGCTTGTTTAAGTCATGCTCTTCGGCTGCAAAAAAGAAAGTTTCATAGGTTTCGTCATTTATTTTACCAACCGAAACTATTTCAGTTTTTTTTAAACTTTGGGCAAAGTCGGTTTGGGTTTCGGGTATTTCCAGCACCGCCAATTCTAGTCCATCCATTTCGTCGCGTATGTCAGGATGGGCAATGAGGAAATTCTGCAGAGCCACTTCTCCATCGGGCGTAAGTTTCCCGTCGAGGTAATCGATAACGAATACTTCGTAATTATTCAGGTCGATATGTGGCTTATTCTTCTTCATCAAATGACATTGTCTGCGCTAACCAAATATTTTTTCAGGCATACCCGGGCGCGGTAGATGTAAACTTTTACCTGCGATTCGGTCAGTCCGGTTATTTCACCAATTTCTTCATAGCTATACCCTTCGTAGTCGCGCAGCAAAATTACCGACCGTTGTATTTCTGGAAGCCGTGTAAGTGCCTCATCTAAAATCTCTTTCAGATCGCTGTAATCATGCATGGCTGGTTCACTGCGGTGCTCGTGACCTTCCATCCGGGTGAGGCGGTTATTTTTCCTAAAATAATCGATCATGGTGTGGTAGGCTGTTGTAAACAAATACGACTTTGTTTTTTCCAGTTGAACTTCCTTGCGTTTTATCCACAATTTCATAAACGATTCCTGCACGAGATCGCGCGCGGTTTCCGTATCGTTGGTGTTCTTCAGTAGAAACCGATAAACGCCATCGCTAAAGTCATCTACACACGCATTGTAATCGCCGACCGTCATTCGCTAAAAGTAAAAAACTTACCTA
>CAYWNI010000265.1:0-4867 GCA_964459525.1 uncultured Lentimicrobiaceae bacterium
TCGTTTACCTTTTCGTTAATCACATACATAAGTGAAGTGATCTGCGGTATTTTGGCAGATAACCATTCAAGCATCTCCGCAATGTCTGTGTCGTCGTATTTATACACAACAATCACCATCAAATCGCCGGTTGTGGTTGTGCGAATGATCACATTACGCAAAAAACCTTCACCTGTATGGAGGTTGTAAAAAGGCAATCCTTTGTCGATGGCATACTGCCTGATGGCGAGCCTGATTTCGTTTGATGGATCGGGCTGTAGGTGACATTGTTCAATATCGAGAACTTTATTAAACATGCCAGGAAGATGAAAACCAAGTCCTTGTGTGTTCAGCGGGCCACCTTCGGAGGCAGGTGCGTCGAGGTTAGTTAGCCAGCGTCTGTCGGTAAAAGTAAATTCAAGCTTGTTGCGGTAGTTGTATATTTCTTCGCTCCTGATAATCGGAAAAAATTCCCCAACATCTACTTTTGCGATACGTTGAAAGTGGTCTTTTACCTGCTGTTCTTTCAGTTCTGCCTGGTATTTGTAATCGATATGTTGCCATTTGCAACCACCACAAAGCCCATAATGGGCACACTTTGGTTCAGTACGCATGGGCGAAAGCTCATGAAAAGTGGTAGCTCGACCTTCCATATACTTCGATTTCTTTCGTGTAATTTGCACATCGGCTATATCACCGGGCGCGGTAAAAGGAATAAACACAACTTTTTCGTTGTAGTAAGCCAGCGACTTGCCTTCAGCGCCCGATTTAATAATTTCCAACTTTTCAACAAGCGGAAGCGGTTTCTTTTTTATACGACCCATGGAGTTTTTTTTGTGCGGCAAAGATAGGAAAATCGTGGTTCGGGGACGTAAATCGTGGATCGTGGATCGTGAATCGTTTAAGTTACACTTGTCACTTGTCACTCTAATCACTTGTAACTATAGTCACTTGTAACTTTCACGATTTAGTTGTTCAAGGGAAACCCACTGTGCCGTTAGGCACACAATATGGGTAAAAAACAAACGAAAAACCCAACAGTCCCATAGGGACGAAATTTTCAAAGTACTAAATGCATACTATAGTTGACAAGCCAAAAGACACATTTTTATATCTGGTCTTATCCCGACCCTAGGGGGCGGTGAGGACTCCATACCGCTTTTTTACCCATATTTTATCCCTATGATATAAGCTACTTGTGGTTCGTGAATTCGCGGATCGCGGATCGTGAGCTGAGGTTGCCTCAACTTTAGTCACTTGTAACGAATCAAAAATTAGGCTTAAGTGAATATTTCCGGTAAAAATCATCAATTACAGCAACAGCCTCCTCTATGGTATCAACCAGATGAAAAATATCCAAATCCTTTTCATTGATTTTTCCCTCAACGAGCATGCGTTCTTTAATCCATTTCACCAACCCTCCCCAGTAATCCTTACTGATGAGTACAATCGGAAAATTTACCAGTTTGTGGGTCTGTATCAGCGTGATGGCCTCAAACAACTCGTCGAGGGTTCCAAACCCTCCTGGCAGCACAACATATCCCTGAGCATAGCGCATAAACATTAGCTTACGCGTGAAAAAATAATCAAACTGGATCAGTTTGTCGTGATCGATATAGGGATTGGCCATTTGCTCAAAAGGCAGATTGATGTTCAGTCCTACCGACTTTCCTCCTGCAATATGAGCCCCTTTGTTTGCGGCTTCCATAGCTCCAGGTCCGCCACCGGTGATAATGCCAAATCCTTTTTCGGTAAGCAAGTAAGCCAGCTCTTCTGCCAGGTGATAACACTTGTCGCCGGGACGTGTACGTGCTGATCCAAAAACGGCTACACATGGTCCTATTTTGGCAAGTGTTTCATAGCCGTCAACTATTTCCGACATAATTTTAAACACCGACCAGCTGTCTTGTGCTTTTACTTCTGCCCAATCGCGAAGCAATACTTGCTGAATTTCATTGTTGTTGTTATGCTCTTCTGCCATAAGTTTGATGTAATAGAATAAGGGGGGCTAAAGTAAGAAATTTTTAGAGGATAAAACCGTCCAAAATCTTTTGCGTTTGGTCATCTACAGAATTCCCAATTCTTCGCGTAAAAATGGCGCGGTACGGCTTTCTTTGTTCATGGCCACCTCTTCAGGTGTCCCGGTACATAATATTTGTCCTCCCGCTGAGCCACCTTCCGGACCCATGTCGATGATGTGGTCGGCTACCTTTATCACTTCCATGTTGTGCTCAATAATCAGCACGGTGTTGCCTTTCCCCACCAGCTTGCCAATTACGCCCATCAGCACTTTCACGTCTTCAAAGTGTAACCCGGTGGTGGGTTCGTCTAATATATATAAGGTGTTTCCGGTGTCGCGCTTCGACAGCTCTGCCGATAGTTTTACGCGCTGTGCTTCGCCCCCCGAAATGGTTGTCGACGACTGTCCCAGAGTCAGATATCCCAAGCCGACATCTTGCAAAGTTTTGAGCTTGTGTACAATAAAATGGATATTCTCAAAAAACACTACTGATTGATTGATCGTCATGTTGAGGACATCGTTGATGGATTTGCCTTTGTATCTTACTTCCAAAGTTTCACGGTTATACCGTTTTCCGTTACAATCTTCGCAAAGCACGTATACATCGGGCAGGAAGTTCATTTCAATGGTCTGAACACCTGCGCCTTTACAGGTTTCACATCGTCCACCTTTCACGTTAAACGAAAACCGTCCGGGTTTGTATCCTCTTATTTTTGCTTCGGGCAAGTTGCCAAATAGCTTTCTTATCTCATCAAAAACCTTGGTGTAGGTAGCCGGATTTGAGCGTGGTGTACGTCCGATAGGCGACTGATCGATCTCGATTACTTTGTCGATGTGCTCAACGCCTTCAATTTTCGAATAGGGAAGAGGTTTGCTAAGCGATCGGTAAAAATGATTGCTCAATATGGGATACAGAGTTTCGTTGATGAGGGTCGATTTACCACTACCCGAAACGCCGGTAACACATACCAGCTTTCCTAGAGGCAAGGTCAAGTCGACATCGCGGAGGTTGTTACCGCTGGCTTTTGACAGAAAAATATGTTTGCCGTTCCCTGGTCGTCTGCTGGCAGGGATTTCTATCTTCTTGCGTCCGGTCAGGTAATCGGCTGTAAGTGTAGGCTTAAGCATGATTTCCGCAGGTGTTCCTGCGGCCACAATTTCACCTCCGTGCATGCCCGCCCCCGGCCCGATGTCGATAACATAGTCTGCTGCCAAAATGGTGTCTTTGTCGTGCTCTACAACAATAACGGAGTTGCCCACATCGCGAAGTTCCTGCAAAGCTTTAATAAGCTGGTGGTTGTCGCGCTGATGCAGGCCAATGCTGGGCTCGTCGAGGATGTATAACACGCCCGTTAGCTGCGAGCCAATTTGGGTAGCCAGCCGTATGCGCTGCGACTCCCCTCCCGAAAGGCTGCGTGCCGGGCGGTACAAGTTCAGGTAGCCAATGCCAACTTCCAGCAAAAAATCTAAGCGGCTGTTTATTTCGCGAAGTATCTCATGACCAATTACACGCTGTTTCTCACTCATATTTTCTTCTGCCTTGCCAAGCCATTCGCGCAGCAGCGTAAGGTCCATCAATGATAACTCAGCGATGTTCTTACCGTTGATTTTAAAATGAAGCGATTCTTTCTTAAGCCTTGCACCCCCACACTCAGGGCATACATGCTGGTTCATAAAGCTTTCGGCCCACTGTTTGGAGCGCTGTCCGCCCTGATCAGAACCGAATTGGTCAACATAATTCAATACACCTTCAAAATTCAGTGTATACGAAGAGGTAATTCCTAAATATTCTTTTTTTATGGTAAAGGTTTCTTTCGATCCGTTCAGGATGATGTTCATTGCCTCCTGAGAGATGTCTTTGATTGGGGTGGAGAGCGTAAAGCCATATTTCAAGCCGATGGCTTCGAGCTGGTTGAATACCCAGTTGGTTTTGTATTCGCCAAAAGGAACGATACCCCCACGTTTGATGCTTAGATTTTTGTCGGGCATGATCTTGTCGATATCGATTTCGTTTATCAGGCCAAGTCCGTTGCACAAAGGGCAAGCACCATAGGGTGAGTTAAATGAAAAAGTGTTGGGCTCAGGCTCGTCGTAAGACAATCCGGTAATGGGACACATAAGCTTTCGGCTGAAATGCCGGTGCTCACCAGTATCGGCATCCAACACCAACAGCGATCCTTTTCCAAGCTTCATGGCCAGAGCAACAGTTCTACGTACCCGTTCTTTTTCGGGTTGTTTCAGGTCGATACGGTCAATAACCACTTCGATGTCATGAACTTTGTAGCGGTCTATTTGCATCCCAAAGGCAATTTCACGCACTTCGCCATCTACCCTCACCTTTAAATAGCCTTGTTGCCTCACTTGTTCAAAAAGCTCACGGTAATGGCCCTTTCTTCCTTTTACCAAGGGCGCCAACACCATCATCTTACGGCCTTCGAAGGTAGACATGATTAGTCGAGTTATCTCATCTTCAGAGTATTGAACCATTTTCTCTCCTGAAAGGTACGAAAAGGCTTCGCCTGCACGGGCAAATAATAACCGCAGAAAATCGTACACTTCGGTAATAGTGCCTACCGTAGAGCGAGGATTACGGTTCACTGACTTTTGCTCTATCGAAATCACCGGACTAAGCCCATTAATTTTATCCACATCAGGGCGTTCCATATTGCCGATAAACTGTCGTGCATAAGCCGAAAATGTTTCCATGTAGCGGCGTTGCCCCTCGGCATAAATGGTGTCGAAGGCCAGCGAGGATTTACCACTTCCACTAAGACCTGTAATCACTACAAGCTGTTCACGTGGCATTGTTACGTCAATATTTTTTAGGTTGTGAACGCGTGCGCCAAAAACCTCCAATTGGTCGTGATC
>CAYWNI010000266.1:0-4858 GCA_964459525.1 uncultured Lentimicrobiaceae bacterium
CGACATGTTCTTGTAGTAAATCTCAACGGAAGTTTCAAAAATGTTGTCCTGAAAGTTTCTAAAATAGCCAACTGAATACTGGTTGGCAATTTCCGGTTTTAGCAGCGAACTGCTTGGCATCCAAACATCAGTCGGATTGTCGGTGGTCGACGATGACAACAGGTGGATATATTGTGCGTTTCGCTGATAAGAGGCTTTTAATGAGCTTGTTTCGTTTAAAAGGAAGCTCATCGAAAACCGGGGCTCGGGTTTCCAATACGATTGTATAATATCTCCTTTTGCATAAATTTCTTCGTCGATTATATTTCCATCTACATCATACTGACAGATGCTTCCCGGACCAACATCGTTGAACATTGAAAGGCGAATGCCATAGTCGAGCATAATTCGTGAACCTACTTTTTGCTCGTTCGAGAGGTAGAGCCCACTTTCGAAAGCGTGTTTTTTGTCGATAATAATGTTGGTATCCGTTACATTTGCTGTAATAAGTTCGTCTGGTTTAAAGGTGTGGTAAATCACATCCAATCCAAATTTAATGTTGGTAGGATTAATTAATTGCTTCTAAATAAGTGTTATTGTGTAGTATCTTGTTAAAAAAGTTTAACGTGTATTGGATGCCCCAAACCTGTGAAACAATAGATTCAACTTGTTTTCGCGAAGTATTGGTAGTTCAAGTGTTGGTAGGGTAGCTACTAGAATATGAATTGTTTAGCACCTAAGTTAGGCTTTAGGCAGTGATAAAAATAGGTTCGGCAGGTCTGTAAGCGGGATTCTGTGGCTGCAACAGCTTGCGCTACTGCAGCCTTCCATCATTTATCTGGGTCTGGCGTCGCCGACAGACTCTAGCAATCTACCCTCCGACCTCGGGCGAGCAACCCTTATTTTGCACGAGGCAAAAGCGTCGGTATATTTGATCTTGCAGCCCCTGAGGTTTACCCCCGACAACTGTTGCCAACTGCCGGCGTGGGCTCTTACCCCACATTTTCACCCTTACCCACCTACGGCGGGCGGTTATTTTCTGTGGCACTCGCTGTATCCGCCTAGGCGAATCCTTCCCGTTAGGAAGCAAGGTGCTCTGTGCTGTCCCGACTTTCCTCCCGCTCGGTAAAACCGAAGCGCGCGATGGAACAACCTGCCGAACCTGAGCAAAGATACAATATTGTTTGTTGATGGCGATTCTTATGCCGAAAGCAATCAAATGCATGTAGGCTTTGGGTTTGTGGGCGATCTGTCTGAACTGCAAAACATCACAATACGTTACAAGTGCTGGCTATGAATAAAAGGCTACTTTTGTAAAAAAAAAATTATAATGATACAGATTGCAGGTTGGATAGGCGGTCCAGAACTCATAATTATTGGCGTAGTAGTTTTGCTGCTTTTTGGTGGAAAAAAGATCCCTGAATTGGCTAAGGGGCTCGGAAAAGGGATTCGTGAGTTCAAAGATGCTACCGACAAGAGTGGCATTGCCGATGACCTCAAAGACATTGCCTCTGAAGTGAATGATGTTAAATCGTCGGTTAATAAAATGAACCCAAAGAAGTTAATTGATGACCTGCCGGGGACAAAGAAAAAATAGGATGACTTTACCGACAATCAACTAATTTACCAAGATTTGAAAGACCTCACTACCGGTAAAGAAGGCAAGCGTATCCTGAATTTTGCCATACCCATGCTCTTGGGCAACGTGTTGCAGCAGATGTACAATGTTGTCGATAGTATTATTATCGGAAAAGTGTTGGGGAAGGAAGCACTGGCTGCGGTTGGGGCAAATTTCCCTTTTATTTTTGCACTTATTTCCTTTGTGGTGGGTGTTGCCATTGGCGCAACTGTAATTATTTCGCAGTATTTCGGTGCTAAGCAAATGGATCAGGTTAAGAAAACCATTGATACACTTTATATATTCATGTTTTTTGCTTCCATTGTGCTTACAACAGTTGGGATTGCTGGAAGTCGGTATATATTTGAGATAATTGATCTGCCCGAAGAAGTCATGCCTATGGCTGTTTCGTACTTCAATGTTTATGCTATCGGGTTCGTCTTTTTCTTTGGATTTCAGGGTACAAGTGCCATCTTGCGAGGGTTGGGCGATTCCAAAACACCTCTTTATTTTATGGTCATTTCCACCTTTATCAATATCGCGTTAGATTTGCTTTTTGTGGTGGTTTTCGACTGGGGAATCGAAGGGGTTGCGGCTGCTACTGTAATTGCCCAAGGTGGTGCCTTTGTTACGATAGCGTGGTATCTAAATAAATACCACAGTTTTTTGGATTTTACGCCACTCAAAATGAAATTCGACCGCGCTATTTTCAAGAAAAGTCTGCAAATTGGTTTGCCTTCGGGCCTTCAGCAGACATTCGTGGCAATGGGTTTTTTAGCCCTTTATAAAATAGTTAATACTTTTGGCACACCTACAGTGGCCGCTTATAGCGTAGCCACGCGTATCGATTCGTTTGCTACCATGCCTGCCATGGCATTTTCAGCGGCCATTTCTACTTTCGTAGGCCAAAATATCGGGGCTAACAAATACGATCGCATTGGTAAAGGCCTCAATGCCACATTAGCGATGATCGCAATCATCGCTATTACTATCAGTGGTTCTGCTGTAATATTTGCCGAACCGCTAATGCGTTTGTTTACCAATAAAGATGATGTTGAGGTGGTGGCGATTGGCGTTCATTACCTGAGAATTGTAAGTCCGTTTTATTTGGTTTTTTCGTTGATGTTTATTTTTAATGGAGTTTTGCGTGGTGCCGGCGACACTGTATTCCCGATGTTTATCACCTTGCTGGCGCTCTGGGTAATACGTCTTCCTATTTCCTATTTCCTTTCCTTAAAAATGGGAGCGATAGGTATTTGGTGGGGAATACCCATCGCCTGGGGATTTGGTGTTTTAGCCTCTTTTCTCTATTATAAAACCGGAAAGTGGAAAAAGAAAGCTGTTGTTAAACACAAACAAGAGGCTATTTAATTACTTTTGAACTTCTTTTTTAGAAGCTTCAGATGAAGACACAAAAGCACTTTTCTGTATCTGCCCGTGCAAAAAGTTTTAAATACGCTTTTAATGGCTTGTTTGTAGTCATCAAATCCCAACATAATTTCTGGATACATATAGTTGCGGCTTTTGTTGTGGTTGTGGCTGGATTGTATTTTGAAATTTCCTTTACCGATTGGGCAATTCTGGTTGTCGTTATCGGGCTTGTTATTTCAGCTGAGTTGTTTAACACTGCCATCGAATGGCTTGTTGATTTGGTTTCACCTGAAATAAGCCCTGTTGCCGGAAAAATAAAGGACGTTGCTGCCGCAGCTGTACTTGTTCTTGCGATTATGTCGGTAGTTGTGGCATATTTTGTTTTCTCACCTTATATTTTTAGTTGTTTATGAAACTAATTGCCGACAGCGGTTCTACCAAAACAAGTTGGGCGTTAATTGATAACGATAAACCTGCACAGGTGTTTAGCACACGCGGATACAATCCTTATTACTATGCAGATCAGGAGTTTAAAAATATCCTTGAGCATGAGCTGATGCCTCAAATATGTGATACTAATGCAGTTAAAAGTTTGTTTTTTTATGGGTCGGGATGTTCATCTAGCACCAACTGCTTTCGGGTAGAAACGGCTCTGCAACCTTTGTTTCCGCAAGCCCGTATCGAGGTAAATCACGATTTGTATGGTGCAGCTTTGGCTTTGTTGCATCGTGGGAAGGGGATAGCCTGTATACTCGGAACAGGTTCCAACTCATGTGTTTGGGATGGCGAAAAGATTGTGGAAAATGTTCCCTCATTAGGCTTTTTGCTCGCCGACGAAGGGAGTGGAACTACCATTGGTAAAAACCTGCTTACCGGTTTGCTGAAAGGGGAGGCTGACCCGGAAATTACAAAGGCATTCTACGATCGTTATGAATTGACTTTTGAAAAAACACTCGACCTGCTTTACAAACAACCAGAACCCAATCGTTTTATGGCACAGCTCACCAAATTCGCGTCAGATCATATTGATAATCAATGGTGTAGAGCGGTGATAAAAAAATCTTTCGACGACTTTATAACACGTAATATTAAGTTTTATCAAAACTACCAGAGACTTCCAATAGTTTTTACGGGATCGATAGCGCATCATTTTAAGGAAATACTTGCTGAAGCGTGTGCCGAGCATGAGCTAACAATGGGGGAGGTGCTCAAAGATCCCATCCATGGGCTCATTGAGTTTCATCAATCTTACTGATTTTATTGAATTAGTAAAATAGCTAAAAATTAACCCCGTTTTGTTTGGACAAACGCAAATTGTTTTTTAGTTTTGCTGTGATGATATGAATTTGTCAAACGAGTTCACAAATAGTATCATCTTTTACAGTTAAATCAAAGCTCTTGAACTCAGTTTTAAAACCAGTTAGTTATGCTTACACAAATTGTAAAAGTAAAGAAAAGTGCTAAAAAGGTACATGCCTGCTGTGATTTTGCCTGCGGATGTGACGACCGTTAGCCAATTAAAGCAGTTTGGGTATGTATCATGCCTTACTCTTTAAGAAAGAAGAATCCAATGCTTTTGTAAACTGTGGTTTGCCAAAGTATTGGATTTTCAATTTGTTTTAAGTTTTCACACTCAATCTCTCAACAATGCGCCAAGAAAACCTGAATAAAAATCAAATATTTGCTATTGCAGTTGGCGATTATTTCGAGAAAAATCCTGAAGAGGTGCATCTCGTTTATTCCCCAATGACCGAAAATGTTTTTGTGGCCACGCCCGATTTTATCGATAAGTTAAATGATGAAATTGTAGCGCCAAATATCGCCGAAACTCCAAATGCGGAAGTTCTGGAAGCACTGATTCCGAAAGGCAATTTGGAAGATTATTTTCAT
>CAYWNI010000267.1:0-4798 GCA_964459525.1 uncultured Lentimicrobiaceae bacterium
GTTACATTTTCCATTCTGATTTACAGTTTGTAAAAATTTCCACGAAACTCAAACCCGGCTTAACATCGTGTTGTTTTTGGGAAAGCTATTCTGAGGGCACGTTTCGCTTTGCGCACAGCCGCAGGCGTATGAACAGCCTGACGGGTTACAAAATACGTTCCGGGCAGATAGGCTACCAGTTCCGTCATTTTAAGTGGATTTCCCATCATAGCAATGTCGCGACCATAAGGCGAGGTAGATGTTTTCATGCTGGGCAAAGTGGTTGGCGCCATCTGACCTCCAGTCATACCATAGATTCCATTGTTGATAAACACCATGACAATATTCTCGCCACGATTACAAGCATGAATAGTTTCTGCTGTTCCGATGGCAGCTAAATCGCCATCGCCCTGATAAGAGAATACAACCTTACCTGGCCACAGCCGTTTTATTGCTGTTGCTAATGCAGGGGCGCGACCATGTGCAGCCTCTTGCATGTCAACATTCATAAACTCATAAGCCAACACCGAACAACCTACAGGAGCTACTCCTATGGTATCGTTTTCTTTGTCGAGCTCTTCGATAACCTCCATAATTAATCTGTGCGCAGTACCATGTCCACATCCGGGGCAATAGCTAAGCGCTTTGTCAGTCATTAATTTGGTTTTCTGATAAACCAGATTTTCGGGTTTAATTATATCTTGTAGTGTGATTTCTGCCATGACTTATCCTCCTATTAATTTTTGCTCAAGTGCTTCAAGCACCTCTTCCGGTGAATGAATTACGCCACCATAACGACCAAAGTGTTCTACTTTAGCGCGTCCCTCAACAACAAGTTTTACATCTTCTATCATCTGACCTGCACTCATTTCTACCGAAAGGAAGCCCTTAACACCTTTTTTCACTAGTTCGTCAATAGGTTTTTTGGGGAATGGCCACAGCGTTATAGGACGCAGCAACCCAACTTTTATACCTTTCTGTCGTGCAAGCTGTATTGATTTTTGGGCAATACGCGAACTGGAACCATAGGCTACGATGATATAGTCAGCATCGTCACAGTCAAGCATTTCATAACGGGTTTCATTTTCTTCAATAAGTTTGTATTTCGCCTGAAGCGCCCAGTTATGACGTTCCATTTTGTGCGGATCCAAATCTAAAGAAGTCAATATACGACGTTCTTTGCCTTTGGGTTTGCCATTGGTAGCCCACGGGTAGCGCTCAATAACTTCCTCGTCAGTCAAACGTGGAATTGGATCGAAAAGCTCTACTTTCTCCATCATCTGTCCTATCAAGCCGTCAGAAACAATAAGTGCCGGTATTCTGTACTTAAATGCTATGTCAAAAGCGAGCGGAACAAAGTCGGACATTTCTTGCACCGAAGCTGGAGCCAAAACGAACAACCGGTAGTCACCATGACCGCCACCTTTTACAGACTGGAAGTAATCGCTCTGTGCAGGCTGAATATCGCCTAAACCTGGACCTCCGCGCACGACATTAGCAATAACACAAGGTATTTCTGCTCCAGCGATGTATGAAAGGCCTTCCTGCATCAAACTGATACCAGGACTTGATGATGAGGTCATCACCTTTTTTCCGGTACCACCGCCACCATAAAGCATGTTTATGGAAGCCACTTCGCTTTCTGCCTGTAAAACGACCATCCCCGTACGTTCGTGCGGTTTTTCAGCCATCAGGTATTCAATTACCTCCGACTGTGGAGTTATGGGGTATCCGAAATAGCCATCCACTCCAGCGCGTATTGCAGCCTCGGCTAATGCTTCGTTACCCTTCATTAATCTTAATTCGCCCATTTTAAATATTTTAAACGTTAAGCTGTTAATTTAACACGATATACTGTAATTACACCATCAGGGCATACAATGCTGCAGTTGCTGCATCCTGTGCATGCCTCTGGATTAGCCATATAGGCATAGTGATAACCTTTTCCATTGACTTCTTTCGCCAATTGAATAACATTTGTAGGACATGCCGGCACACAAACGCCACAGCCTTTGCACCCCTCAACATCTACCACTATCGCTCCTCTTACTTTTGCCATTTTTTAAGGATTTTATTTGTTATACTTTAGCCCACGAAATTACGAATTGTTGGCGAATTAGCCCGTTAAAAACGATTGCAAATGAAGTTTAATAGGTAATTTATAAACAGTTTAAATACAAATGAAGCGTCCTAAACCAAGTTGGACTTTCTATGAATGGATGAGTAATCGTACTGTTTCATTTAACCAAAAATCGATCTCTTTACGCTTATATTGCATCACCCAACGTGGATGCGGCAAAGCAACTATTTTTTTAAATAAACGCAATTCCACATTAAGCATCTGAAGATAGTCATAGTTTTTTCCCTGACCCATGCAGAAACAAGTTTGCGTTTCAAGTCCAAAACTAATTTGCCCAACCAAACTTTCGATAATGTATGGTTTTAGCTTTCGTTTCAAATCGAGGGAATCGTAATAATTGTAGTTCTTGCCATTTTGAACAAAACCAAGCGGACTTACCGACCCAACATAAAAATGGGTGTAAAAATGCTCTGCTCCTCCCATTTTCTCTATCAGTCGGTACACAAATTCAGATGACAACTCTCCTCTTTTATCAAATTGATTTGCGATTGCGCAATTCTCCTCCAAACGCACCGGATCGGTAAAAGGTATGCCCGTAACGCCGGCGCCAAACCTGCCTGGATTAATTCCCAAAATTAGTTTTCGCGGTTTATTATCCTGGTAATATTTGGAATAAAAAGCATTGCACACACGCTTGACCTCTTTATTAGGATATGGATTTAGCACCTCAACACCCGCTGGCAATTCTTGTGGAATACTGAGCTGTTGCAAAAAACGCAATACCTTGTCGCTAAAAAAACTGTCTTTGTTTTTCATTGGTTTAATCCGAATTTTTTAACCAGTTTCCCGATAGTTAGGCCCTGAATGATAATAGAAAAAGCAACTACACTATACGTGAGAAATATAAAAAAATGACCGTGATAATTTACATCTACCGACAAAGCCAGCGCAAAAGCCAATGCACCTCGAAGACCACTCCATGTCATAACGGTAACGATGCGCGGATCAAACCAGGGAAAACGGCTAACCTGCTTGTCGACAAGCATATAAGGAACAGCCACCGAAACAAAACGGGCAAAAAGAACGATTAAGATGACTACTGCAGCAGCCTTAAAGCTTATGACTTTGGGGTCGATGAGCAATATAACCAACCCCATCAACACAAAAAGTACACTGTTAAAAATACTGTCGAGGATTTTCCAAAACATACTGGTTATTGCCCTAACCTGATCACGGGAATGTTTGTTGATGTAACTTCCTACTACCAAGCCCGCTGACACCATGGCCAATGCCCCCGACAAACCCAACACAAGAGCCGCCGCATATCCAGACGTTGCCACAACAAGGGTTACCAAAATAGCACCCTCACCATCTGATTTGAATAGCTTTAAAAACCAGTTAGCGCCATAACCAATCATCATCCCGAATAAAATACCTCCTGCAGCCTCACGAAGAAACAGCGAGGATACCGACCAAAATGACAACTGTCCTCCATCGCTTTCAATTAATTGCAAGATGGTTAAAAACAAAACGATACCTATTCCATCATTAAAAAGCGATTCGCCTTCTATTTTTATACTTACATCTTTTTTTACATTGTAGTCTTTAAAAATTGCCAGCACGGCAATAGGATCTGTGGGTGAAATAAGAGCGCCAAAAAGCAGACAATGGAGAAAAGGTATCGACCAACCTAGCCAGCCTAAAACCACATAGGTTAAATAGCCGATAATAAAAGTTGAGATAATGGTACCAAAAATGGAAAACATGAACACCGGAATTCGTTCTTTTTTCAGCTCTTCCACGTTGATGTGAATAGATCCGGCGAAGAGCAGAAAACTCAAAATGCCATTCATTAAAAACGACTCAAAATCAATGTTTTCGATAATATGAGGAAGCCGACCAAACCACTCAGGATCAAAATGCCTGACGATCAACAATGACACCGACATGATTATGCCCAAAAACATCAGACCAATGGTTAATTGCAGTTTTAATATCCGTTTGTTAATTAGAGTAAACAACAAAGCTACGGCCAATAAAACTATAAACGCTTGATACATAATGAATTTTTAAGACAACTGTCACAAATAGGAAGTCCAGTTCATGTTAAAAACCGGAAAGAAAACAAAGTTGCAAAAAAAATGCACGCCAATCTTTTAGTACTTAATAAAAATTGGACATGTCACCTTAAAATCTCCTTGGCGTAATTATCCCAACTCATGTTTTTCGAAGTGCTAGCCACATTTTTCCTGTCGATAGGGTTGTCGATGGACTTGATCATTTGCGCTGCCATCGACTCAACATCTTCAGGCTCGGCCAGGTATCCGTTAAAGCCATCTACCACAGTTTCGGGGAAATGTCCCACTTTGGTAGCCAGCATGGGCATATTGAAGTTGTAACCAATCGACTCAACCCCAGAAGGTGTGGCTGTGAGGTAATAAAGCATAATGTTATCGCTCACCTGAAAGTAAAACGGAACCTCTTCGTTGGGCACAAAATCGTTTCTAACCACCACCTTATCTTCGATATTCAGCTCTTGAATTAGCGCAAGGGGATTATAATCCTGTTCGTTGTCTTCATTTTTCAGGAAAATCTTTTTGGCTATACCAAAAGTTGCACTTTTTATCCGTGTCGAAAGCTTGTTCTTATCGAGTGTATTCCAGAACGATTCGCCAACCACCAGCAAACTGACGTCATCGCGTTGATCGCTAACCAGCGAAAAAGCCTTGAGCACATTAT
>CAYWNI010000268.1:0-1245 GCA_964459525.1 uncultured Lentimicrobiaceae bacterium
AAAATTTAAGGATCAAAAGTGGTTTGAGCCGCTGCGAAAGAATTATAAAAGCGAATGTCAGTTTGTTAAGGCATGTGTTAACAAGGTAGATGGATTGCGTATTCTGCAATATTTAAGAGAAATGCAAAGCCTGAATCATTTTGTAGATGAGGAGGTGCTGACCATGACATATGCTGAGCAATGGCCTGAACTTTTTGGAGCTGAAGAATTGGCTGACGAAAAAATGTGGAATTATCATTCAATTCAACTTGACTGGCTAAATGATTTTCGCAACGCCTTATTTTATGAGGAAAATCGGTTGCGACAACAGCAATTGATTAATAGTTTGTAAATTGCAACCAAAACTGAGGTAAATGCATCATGTTATTACCATATTAGGGCCAACCGCATCAGGCAAAACTTCGTTGGCGTGCCATTTAGGTGCATTGTTAGATGGCGAAATCGTAAGTGCTGATTCCAGACAGGTTTACCGTGGAATGACCATCGGGACAGGTAAGGATATCGGCGATTTTACGGTGGATGGAAGAGAAATCCCCTATCATTTAATTGATATTGTTGACCCGGGCTATGAATTTAATGTTTTTGAATTTCAGCAAAGGGTGGCTAATGTCCTTCCAATAATTGAATCGCACAACCGAATTCCAATTATTTGTGGCGGTTCTGGCATGTATCTAGACGCCATCTTGCGAGGTTATGACATGAAAAAAGTGCCCGAAAACAAAGCTTTGCGTGAAATGCTGACAAATCAACCACAAGAGAAGCTGATAAGGAAACTTAAAAGTTATGGCTCGCTACACAATACCACTGATGTAAACAACCGTGATCGGCTTATACGCGCTATCGAAATTGCAGATTATAAGATGACTCATCCGGATAATGGCTTTGAAATGCCGCCATTAACTTCCGTTAATTTCGGCATACGTTTCGATCGCAATGCTATCAGAGAAAGGATCACCCTCAGGTTACGAGAACGACTTGAAAGTGGAATGGTTGAGGAGGTTGAAAGTCTTCTCAAACAAGGGCTTACTCCTGATCAGCTTAAGTTTTATGGCCTTGAATATCGTTTCGTTACGCAATACTTGGAACAAGAATTATCGTACGACGAAATGTTTGAATTACTTAATACAGCGATACATCAGTTTGCCAAACGTCAGATGACCTGGTTTAGGCGGATGGAGAATGCTGGAGTTAGAATTTACTGGATTGATGGTGAATTAGGCATTGACGCCAAATTGGCCGCTATTG
>CAYWNI010000268.1:1255-4758 GCA_964459525.1 uncultured Lentimicrobiaceae bacterium
CCAAAATAAAACGCTCTGTTATGCAACGCTTTGTGATGTTTCTGGTTTTATTGTGTTTGGGGTTGGTAGCTTTGGCTCAGCGTCCACTTCTGTATAACAAAGCCATGCTTCAAAATCCTCAAACCCAGTTCGTCAGATTAAATACCAACAATGGCCTTAGCAACAATACTGTAACTGACATTTTGCAGGATCATTCTGGTTTTGTTTGGATTGCTACAACAGATGGTCTTAATAGATATGACGGTAGATCGTGCGAGGTGTATAGGCATAATCCAGACAATTTCACCTCCATTTCGGGTAGCCATGCATCGGCGCTGGCTTTGGCTAATAATGGATTGTTATTCGTCGGAACACGTACAGGCTTAAACCAATATTTGCCTGAAACCAATAATTTCGAGAGAATTGTGATAAATTCAGATTCGCTTGGTATTCGTGACCTGTATGTTCGAGCTCTGCTCTTTGCAAACGACTCTATCCTGTGGATTGATTTCCAGTCGGGTAGCTTAGTCCAGTTCAATATTTTTACCCGTCAGGTTGTTTCGCGGCATTATCATACCAACAGCTCTCAACCTTATTATTTGTATCACGATCTTTATCTCGATGGAGAAGATAAGCTCTGGGTTGGAATCAGAGGGGTCGATATGATTTATTTGGATCAAGATAGAAAAGGGTTCAATTATATTAGGTCAAACCCTGAGGATTTATCCAGAAAACGTGCGAATGATGTGGCTTGCTATTTTGAAGATAGTAAAGGTAATTTTTGGGTTTCAGGACTTGATGGTGTGTATTTATTTGATAAAAAAACTGAGATTTTTAAAAAGTTTTTAGGGATAACTACCTATGATATTTGGGAGGATAAAAACCGCGATTTATGGTTTGCAACAGGTAGTGGTTTGCTACATTATGAGAGGGAAACAGAAACTATGGTACAGTTTTTAAATGAGAAAGATAACCCTAATTCGCTGTCAAACAACCATGTGTCAAAACTTTTTGAAGACCAGATTGGAAATTTGTGGGTTGCCACCGATGGCGGAGTAAATATCTATAATCCACCTGCATTTCCTTTTGGAACATACACGCATATTCCAGGCATTGAAAACAGCCCTGAAGGTTACGTGGTAACTGCCGTAGCTGAGGACAATAAAAACAACTTGTGGATTGGTTACGAGGAAGATGGCTTAGACTATTTTGACTTAAAAAGGGAAAAATTTATAAGCTGGAAGGCCAGAAATAGTGATCAGGAAAATGCTCTTGCAGATAACCATGTTTCTGCTTTGTACTTTGATAAAACGCAGCGCTTGTGGATCGGGTTGTGGAAAGGGATTGGTTTCAACCTTTATGAGCCTCATGATAATAAGTTTTCCTTGTTTACATACTATCCAAAAAGTCTTGAGAAGGATTGGTATGCAGGATTTTGTGAGGAAAATTCCGGAGGCTTTTATGTTGGGTTTTGGGGAGCTGATGGATTGGTTTCATTTGACCGTAATAATAAAACATTTGGTCAAAGTCTTCAGCATCGCTTTGAGCGAACACATTGCTCACGTTTGATAACCAGATTATTGGTCGATAGCCAAAATTCAATATGGATTGGCACTACCGACTGCGGTCTTCATCGTTATTTTCCCGATGGTGATAGTGCGCACTCTTATTTTGCTGATGGGGAACTCCCGACAGGGCTGTTATCCAACGAAATAAGTGATATTCATGAAGACAACCAAGGCGATATATGGGTGCTGTCTAACACATTGCAAAAATACGATGCTCAGGAGGATATGTTTATAGACTATAAGAGCCAACTGGGTGCTTACATGAAGAAACCAATTGCACTGAGTTCAGATAAGGAGGGAAATCTATGGATTGCTACCGAAGGAAGTGGGTTGATCAGATTTGACCCGAAAAACAATTTGTCAAGCCAGTTTTTCCGACAAGATGGCATTCAAGGAAATACCTTTTCGAAAGCACGCCTGAAGATGAAAGATGGTCGTCTGTTTTTTGGAGGCATAAATGGCTTTAATATATTTGATCCACTCGAAATTAAAAACGATACAGTTCTTCCAGAACCTGTATTTGGTCGTTTGTTCGTGTATGATCACATTTATAGCCATGACTTAAATTACCAGCGTGAGATCGTTTTAGCTCCTGATAATAAGGTTTTTACTGTGGAGTTAAATAGTTCTGATCTTGTAAATAAGGAAAGGTATTTGTATCAGTGTAAGCTTGAAGGCCTTGATAACGATTGGGTAGACATTGACAGTCAGCAGCGAAAAGTGCGCTATGCTGGCTTGTCGCCCGGAACGTATAAGCTGGGTTATAGACTTGGTGACCGCTACGGTAACTGGTCGTCGAAAGTTGCAACAATTGGCTTTCGATTAGAGAAACCTTTTTATAAGATGGCATGGTTTTTTATACTTGTTTTGTTAGTCATAGCTGCGCTGCTGTATTTATATGTGTTGCGTCGTGAGTATGAAATTAAGTTAAAAGGTAGGGCTGTGGAATTACAGCAAAAGATTTTTAGACTTCAGATGAATCCGCATTTCATGGGTAATTCATTGCTTGCCATTCAGAATTACATTTATTCGCATAGTCCTATTGAAGCAGGTAATTATCTGTCCGATTTCGCGAAACTTTTCCGCTTAATTTTGAACAATAGCAAACAAGAATTTATTACACTATCGAAAGAATTGGAGACTCTGGAGTTATACCTGAGGTTACAAAGCATGCGGTTTCCTGATAAGTTCTCCTACCATATCGAGATCGATGATAAAATAGATCCTGATGGATATATGATTCCTCCAATGATGGCTCAGCCCATGATTGAGAATGCACTTGAGCATGGGTTGTTTAGAAAAAAAGGAAATGGAACGTTGATTATTAGGTTTATACATCGGTCAGATCACCTTCTTTTTGAGGTTGATGATGATGGGGTTGGACTTACTGCGGCACTTAAGTTGAGTAACAACAATGCTGAGCACAAAAGCACCGCATTGAGTATTACCAAAGAAAGAATAGCGGTATTGGGTAAAAAATATGGTTTTATTGTTATCTTTGAAATCAAAGAAAAGTTCACCGAATCAGGGCAGGTTACTGGTACAATTGTTCGATTTACTTTGCCCTTTCGTTATTCATACCAAGGCAATTAAAATGCTCTCCTATGTTACGCACGCTTATTATTGACGACGAGTTCAATGCCAGACAGGTTATTAGAAACATTCTCGAACTTTATTGCTCTCAGGCTGAAATTGTTGGTGAGGCCGAGAATGTAGCCCAAGGGGTTGAGCTTATCAAAGAACTTAAGCCCGATCTGGTTTTGCTTGATATTCATATGCCCGACGGTACTGGTTTCGACGTGCTAAGTAAATCAAAAAGTCATAAATTTGGTGTTATCTGCATTACAGCACATGAGCAATATGCCATTCGGGCGATTAAAAAAAATGCACTCGACTACATTGTGAAGCCTATTAATGCGAATGAACTTATTGAGGCTATTGAAAAGGCTAATTTCG
>CAYWNI010000269.1:0-4721 GCA_964459525.1 uncultured Lentimicrobiaceae bacterium
TAGAATACCGAACTACCTCCGGCAGTCAAACTGTCTTTAGAAATAAAGGCTCAACCCGAGGCTGGGCATGAATGGCAGCTGATAAACCACTTCGCTGGTAATTAAATCAACATAGAACACGTTTTTACGGTCGTAAACATTGGTAATGCTAACATCAGCCACAAGGCGTGAGTTAGCACCAAGATAAAAGTTTCGTTTTACATCGATATCGAGGCGGTGATAAACAGGCAAACGGCCTTCGTAAAGGTCAGCATAAATCAAGCCAAGTCCACCATTTTCAGTTACATAGTTTGAGTTTACACCACCGGGGAAGGTAAGGGTTTCGTAAAATCCTTGAACCTGTGTAAACGGAAATCCTGTTCCCAAATTCCAGCGAACACCAAATTCCCATTCGCGCTTTGGCCCTGTTATGTACGAAAGCACAAGGTTTACATTGTGTCGGCGATCGAAATGAGGTGTATAGCTGATCATTTCTCCATTTTTGTCTTCAAACTGACGGGTTACGAAGCCCAACGAGTAAACCATGTACACGTAAAGCTTTTTGTAATCGTACTTCAGCACCATATCTACACCGTAAGCATCTCCTTTTTCGAGGATAAAATCTTTTGTTTCAACGTCGGACGAACCTGCTGGGGCATCGCTTTCGTCGTAGATTTTATTGCGGTTAATGTTAGTAAGCTGTGGGAAATACTTGTAATATCCTTCCACGTTCAGCGAAACTGTATTGGAAAGATCAAATTCTGTACCCAGGATGAGGTGATTTGATTTCTGCACACGGCTTGTAACATCCTTACCATCAAATGTTGAAGGCAGGTTTTCGGGGCCGCTGAGGAAACCATAGAACAGGTTTACCACATCGCGGTCGGATGATGCAGCAATAAAGTTCTGGGTGTACATGCCGCCGGCAAATTTTATTCTAAACCAATCGGTGGCATTATACTTTACTGCCAGTCGGGGTTCGGGACTAATTTCGGCCAATGAGGCGTACCATTCGAGACGAAAACCGGGTTCGATAATAAAATCGCCCACAACTGCTTTGTACTTGGCATATAGTCCCAGCTGTGTAGTGTTTTCTGTTTGGTTTATTTCGGAGTTCACGTAGTTTCGGAAAAGGTATTCGGTGCGGTATCCTTCCACCTCAACACCATACTTAAGCTCGTCTTTACCAAGAAAATAAGTAAAGTTAAGCGCACCGTTAAAGCCGCTTATCGAGCTTTTCCTGTCGTTGAGCGTAGTAGAATTGATGTTTGTTTCGTATTTGGAATAAGCCAGAACACCTTCTATAAGCACCGGAGCCTTGCCGGGAATTACAACAAAATTAGCTCCTCCGCCAACAGACTTCCAACCAAAGTCGGAAATGGCTTTGTAGTTGCTTACGTTATCGGTAAAATTGAAACCAAATAAGCTAATCTTGCTACCGTTGGCAGCACTCAGGGTAACTTTTCCATAAATATCCGCAAAATTAAAAGGAAGACCGTCTTTGTCGATGTAGCTGTAAAATACCTTGGAGCTTTCGGCCAAGTAACTGTTTTTAAACGACAACACAAAAGTAGCACTTCCATCATCGGGCGATTTTTGTTTGTTCAGCGGGCCATCAAGCACCACGCGTGCGCCAAAAGTAGAAGCACCTATTACACCCGACATGCGTTTTTTATTCCCGTCTTTGGTGGTGATGTCCATTACCGAAGAAATACGTGAGCCATATTCGGCATTGTATCCCCCGGTATAAATGGCTGCGTTGCGAATAATATCGGTTTCAAACACCGAAAAAAGTCCGATAGAATGAAAAGGATTATAAATCGTCATGCCATCGAGCATAACTTTATTTTGGATAGGAGAACCTCCACGAATATAAAACTGTCCGCCCTGATCGCCCGTAAAAATCACGCCCGGCACTACCTGCAAGTATTGAGCAAAGTCGGCCTGACCACCTACACTCGGTATTTGCTTGATGTCTTTGGACGAAATTTTAACCACCGACATTTTAGTTTCGGTGCGCGCTTCAGTTCGCTCGGCACTTACCGTTACCATTTCGAGGTTTACCGAACTTTTTTTCAAAAACTGGTTCTTGTTTAGCAATTCGCCGGGGCCGAGCGTTATAGGCTGCGCTATGGTGTCAAAACCCAAATAGGTAATCTTTAACACATAGTCGCCTGGAGGTATTTTTGAAATCAGAAAATAACCATTCACATCTGTTGATGCGCCATAGGTGGTGCCTTCGAGCATTGCATTGGCAAAAATAGCCGGTTCACCCGACTCATCTTCATAAACAAATCCACGCACAGTGGCTTCCTGGGCATCTAAATTTGACGACACCAGCAAGGCTGACAAAAAAGAAAAAAAGAACAAAAAATAATAATTCCTCATGTGTATAAATTTTTACTGTTCACTGTCTTTAAGCCTTCTCATGGCAAATATCAATGAAAACACCGCAAACACACCCTGAACTTTTAATGCTATTGTAAAACAAATTTGCAACGAATAAAAACCAATGGCTATTTTATGAAAGCAGTTGGCAAAGAAACGTGCAAAGTAACCAAAAAGTGTAATGCCAGACTGTTTTTTTTTGAGCAAACATGAGAAGTGATACCTCTTCATACATTCGGCGTTCAAACGAATGGCGGTAAAATAGTAACCCTGGCAGGATTTAAAAACCTGTCAGGGGGTTTTTTCAAGCGCTACGCTGTTCATCCCAATCCGGTAAACCAAGTCAGTCATTTCGATCCTCCAAACCCGATTGTCATGTCGATCCTATAAACCCAGTTGTCATGTCGAAGGAGGCACGACTGAGACATCCCCTGAGCAATAGCGCCAAAACCAGAGACCAACCACAAAGCCAACCTTGCGCCTAGGGGATTTCTCTTTCCGCAGCCTACGCTACCGCTTCGGCTGCTCCTATCGAAATGACAGGGTGGTTTTTTGGGGTAGTACTTTGTTCTAAATATGCTCTATTTCCCCATTTAAAAACCGCCAGTCTGGATTAAAACTGGAAATCAAATTGTTCTTCTTTTCTCTTCTCCACTTTTTAAGTTCTTTTTCCCTGTCTATGGCATGTTCAATATGAGTAAAATGCTCATAGTAAACCAAATAATTCAAATTATACCGCCAGGCAAAGCCTTTATACTTACTTGTTTCGTGTTCGTAGACTCTTCGTTCAAGATCGTTAGTTACACCGATATATAAAACCGTTTTGTGCTTATTGGTCATTATATAAACGAAGTAATTGTGTGATAAGGTCATGGCGTAAAAATAGTAAAATATTGTGTTGGCACTCCCATCAATCCTCAGCTGTCATCACAATCCTCTAAACCCGGCTGTCATCTCGAACGTAGTGAGAGATCCCCTGAGCAATAGCGCCAAAACCAGAGACCCGCCACAGAGGCAACCTTATGCCTGGGGGATTTCTCTCCGCCTAAGGCGGATCGAAATGACAACCAAATGCTTTAGGGCGTTTCTATGTCCGCTAAACCCGGCTGTCATCGCAATCTGCTAAACCAAGCTGTCATCTCGAACATAGTGAGAGATCCCCTGAGCAATAGCGCCAAAACCAGAGACCCGCCACAAAGCCAACCTTATGCCTGGGGGATTTCTCTTTCCGCAGCCTACGCTAACGCGGCGGCGGCTCCTATCGAAATGACAACCATGTGCTTGGGTTGGGGAGATTTAGGAATTTCTACCTGATACGACCTATCAAGTTAGACATCAACATTTATTGGTAAAACAACCCGCAATTAACAAAAATTTTTATCTTTGTTGCTTACAGCTATCAGCAACACCATGACACGTGCCCTAATCATCGACCATGACGACCAAATTGTTCAGCGTATTTCAGCACTTATAAAGGAATATTTTCCAAATACACGGTTGGTGGGTGTAGCCGGCTCAGTAAGTGCTGCCGTGCCACTTGTTATAAAAGAAAAACCAGACTTGGTGCTCATGGAGTGGGATTTGCCGGATGGCAACGGCACTGAGTTATTACAACAACTGGGCAAAACTACCTTTCAGCTTGTTATCTTGTCATCAAAAAACCGATTAAGCTTTAACACTGATGCGCATCCTGTGTTCGGGTTTTTGCTCAAGCCTTTCGATGACGCAACAGCCTTAAAAACGTTGATTCAGGTAAGGATTGCCCTCGAAAAGCAACAGGCATGTAAAATTAACGATTCCGTGGGCAGCCCCCCATGCCTCACATCAAGAATTAAAATTACAAACCACAACAACATTCGGTATGTTCATCCTGACGACATCATATACTGTTCATCTGATGCCGGTTACACCCACGTCTTCCTAAAGAACAGCACCCAACTTATGGTTTCAAAAAACCTCAAAACTTTTGAACAAACACTCGCCCCACATTTGTTTTATCGTATCCACCACGCCTACCTCATCAACACCCGATACATCAAAGAATTTTGCAAAACAGGTGGAGGAAGGGTGATATTAGACGATGGCACTCAACTACCTGTTTCGGTGCGTAAAAAACCGGGACTTCTACGCATGATGGAGCAGAATTAGCTGTTTATTCTACCTTTTTTCAATTATTTTCATTTTATATTTCAAATTAACTCATACAGTTATAGCAGTTTTTACATCAGTTATTGTACAAAATACGACAGTTATATGCAATAAGCTAACCAGCTAATATCAAACGTATAATTAAATTATTTTTACCCTTAGTCCAATACTTTTTATTGAAACATTTTAAATAATTGAAATATGAA
>CAYWNI010000270.1:0-4708 GCA_964459525.1 uncultured Lentimicrobiaceae bacterium
GCTTTTTCACCGTTTTTTAGTTCCGCAAGATTCATACTTAATTCACTTCTATGTCAAGAAGCAAAGCAACGGAATTTTCCGAAAAAGACTTATACCTAAATGTAGGTATTTTTTTAAAATCCTGAGTATTCATCAGCTTCGTTATGAAGTAGATAGTGGATTCTACCCAAAATATTACCAACACGGAAACCCCAGTGAGCAGCAAAAAGCTTTGCGCAATCGCTCATGGCATTCTCGCGGGCTGCATGGGTGTTGCGCTGGTAAAGGAGAATAAAGTCTTTTAAATCCTGATAAATGTCGCAAAGATGTTCCGAAATACTTGAATTGATTGGTTCTGTTTCGTTGATATATAAAGGGTCGATGACCCAAAACTCGTCGTCAGTTCCCAAAATATCTCTCAAAATATTGAAAATAGCTTCCCAGTTTTCCTCAGTAACAAACCGTTCGGAGGCTTCCGGATATTCTGGTTCAAAGGTTGGTAGCAAAGATCCTTTCAGATAAAGCAATGGAAGGATTTTCTGTGTAAAAATGAGTAGCTCATCTTTGGTTTTGCCTTCGAGATGCTCCAAGAAATAGCAGTATTCATTCGCTATGGTTAACATGTCGATGGCTGTCGCCGAAATGGTTTTGTCGTCTTGTTGCATGATAAAAAGTACAAAATATTTTTTAGTAGATAAGGGAAAAAAAAGAAGACCTAGCCTTTTTCACAAAAGCTAGGTCTTTGAGGTAAAAATGTTTAAACGCCCAAATCTTTTATGTATTGATCAATTTTTTCAGCCAGTTTTTTGTCGGTTTCAGCATATAGTTTTTTGTCGGTAAGTGGTGCAACTACGCCAAAATAGAATTTTATTTTAGGCTCAGTTCCAGAAGGACGCACGCTTACTTTTCCGCCATCTTCGGTAAAAAATTGAAGTACGTTTGACGTCGGCAGTTCGATTTTACTAGTGGTATTGTTTAGTAGGTTGTGCTCTTTTTGTGTTTTGTAATCTTTGATAACCACAACCTTACTGCCTCCTAAACTTGTTGGTGGATTTTCACGGAATTTAGCCATGATAGCCTGAATTTCTTCAGCACCAGATTTACCTTTACGTACAATCGAAATCAGGCTTTCTTTGTAAAGACCAAATTCCTGATACATGTCTAAAAGCAGATCAAATACGCCAATATTTTTATCAGCAGCCCAAGCTGCAGCTTCGGCAATCATAGCGCAGGAGCTTACTGCGTCTTTGTCGCGAACAAAATCGCCAACCAAATAGCCATAACTTTCTTCACCACCGCCAATAAAGGTCTTTTTGCCTTCGAAGTGTTTAATTTTGTCGGCAATGTACTTAAATCCTGTTAGCACATCAAAGTGTTCTACTTTGAATTTCTCTGCAATTTTTACCAGCAATTCTGAGGTCACAATTGTTTTTACAATGTATTCATTGCCTGTCAGCTTTCCATTTTCGCTCCATTTGCTTAGTAAGTAATAAATCAGTAGCGAAGCGGCCTGATTGCCATTTAATAAGGTGAAATCGTCGCCGATACGAATGGCAATCCCTACACGGTCGGCATCAGGATCGGTGGCCATAACAAGGTCGGCATTAACTTTTTTGGCTTTTTCGATGGCCATAGCTAGGGCTGCTGGTTCTTCAGGGTTAGGTGATTTTACAGTGGGGAAATTGCCATCGGGTGCAGTTTGTTCATCCACCAGATAAACCTGCTCAAACCCAAACATTTTGAGCGCTTTAGGTACGAGGGGAAAACCTGTCCCATGAATTGGTGTGTAAACAATCTTAAAGTTTTTTTGTCTTTTTATTACCTCCGGCGATAAGGAAAGAGCCTTTACCTTTTCAAGATAAATTTGATCGGTTTCTTCACCAATAAGTTGGATAAGGTCTTTGTTTCCGTTAAATTTAACATTGCTGATATCGTGAATTTTCTCAACTTCAGTAATTACGTTTTTATCGTGTGGGCTAATCAACTGGCCACCATCTTCCCAATAGGCTTTGTAGCCATTGTATTCTTTTGGGTTATGGCTAGCCGTTATTACAATGCCTCCCTGACAATTGTAATGTCTTATGGCAAAGGACAATTCTGGGGTTGGACGCAAGGCTTCAAATAGGTATACGAAGATCCCATTTGCCGAAAAAACTTCAGCTGTAATTTGGGCAAAGTAACTGCTGTTGTTTCGGCAGTCGTAGGCAATGGCTACTTTTATAGGTGTTTTGTCACTAAAATTGGCTTTGAGGTAATTAGCAAAACCTTGGGTAGCTGCCCCAACGGTGTATTTATTCATTCTGTTGGAGCCAACACCCATGATGCCACGGAGGCCACCCGTACCGAACTCTAAATCGCGGTAAAACGATTCAATAATTTCCTGAGGGTTGTTCTCAAGCATGTCTTTAATGGCGGCTTTAGTTTCAGCATCATAGTTTCCATTAAGCCAGTGGTTAGCTTTGGATAAAATTTGGGAGTCGATAGTTACGTTCATGGCTATACAGTTTATTCTAAATCAGTTATCATTTTTTTTAGGCTTAACCGCCAGTAGGGGACTTCGATGTTTAGGTGGTTTTTAATCTTACTTTTGTTTAGCACGCTATAAAAAGGTCTGTTTGTTTTGGTTGGAAAATCTTTCGATTCGATGGCCTTAACTTTGCAGTTGAGGTTTGCTTCTTCCATGATAGCCACAGCAAAATCATACCAGCTTATTACGCCTTCGTTACTGTAATGATATAGCTCTTTTACCTCCTTGTTGTAAAGTTGTTCAGAAGCTACCAACATGGCATGTGCCAGATCACCTGCAAAGGTTGGTGTTCCAATTTGGTCGAAAACGACTCCAAGTTCATCACGTTCTTTACCAAGTCTGATCATGGTCTTCACAAAATTATTTCCATAAATGCTATAAAGCCAAGATGTTCTAATGATCAAATACCTGTTTGCATATTCTTCAACAGCTATTTCTCCTTGAAGTTTTGTAAGCCCGTAGTAGGAAATGGGTGCTGTGTTATCCTCTTCAATATATGGTTTGAAGTTTTTGCCATCGAACACGTAATCAGTAGAAACGTGAATTAATAAAGTGTTTAATCGGGCGCAATTCTTTGCTAAAATGGCTACAGCAGTTTTATTCACCAGCATAGCCAAGTCTCGATCTTCCTCGGCTTTGTCAACGGCGGTGTAAGCAGCGCAGTTTAGGCATACATCAGGTTTGTTTATGTCGAACCAGTTTTTAACTGCCAATTCATCGGTAAGGTCAAGTTCAGCAATATCGGTGAATGTGAAGTTGAAATCCGGAAATTCGTCTGTTAGCTTTTTGATTTCATTACCTAGCTGCCCATTGCTTCCTGTTACAAGTATGTTAATCATGATTCTTTGAGTAATTTATCGAAAAAGTCAATGGTTTTAACTAAACCTTCATTTAGGGGGATTTTCGGTTCCCAATTCAGTTTTTCTTTGGCCAGAGTGATGTCAGGTTGGCGTTGCATAGGGTCGTCAGAAGGCAGTGGCTCATAAATAATTTTTGATGAACTTCCCACAATTTCAATTACTTTCTTGGCAAGTTGAAGGATGGTAAACTCACCAGGATTGCCAATGTTTACTGGGCCGATAAAATCATCTCCAGTAGCCATCATTTTTGTCATCCCATTTACTAAGTCGTCAACATATTGAAAACTACGTGTTTGCTCCCCGTTTCCATAAACGGTTATGTTTTTACCTTGGAGTGCTTGAACGATAAAATTAGAAACCACTCGTCCATCATTTGGGTGCATGCGAGGGCCGTAAGTATTAAAAATCCGGATAATTTTTATACGCACACCATTTTGCTGGTGGTAATTCATGAAAAGGGTTTCTGCTACACGTTTTCCTTCGTCGTAACAAGAGCGTGTGCCGATGGGATTAACATGGCCCCAATAACTTTCGGTTTGCGGGTGGACATTAGGATCGCCATATACTTCACTTGTGCTAGCTTGCAACACCTTAGCTTTGATGCGTTTGGCTAACCCAAGCATGTTAATAGCACCCATTACGGATGTTTTTACCGTTTTTATGGCATTGTATTGATAGTGAATAGGAGAGGCAGGGCATGCCAGATTGTAAATCTCATCCACTTCAACTACGAAGGGGTTTGTAACATCATGACGCACCAACTCAAAATAGGGGTTATCGAGCAAATGCAAGATATTCCGCTTTTGTCCAGTAAAAAAATTGTCGAGGCAAATTACCTCATTGCCTTCGTTTAAAAGATGTTCACATAAATGCGAACCAACAAATCCGGCACCTCCGGTTACTAAAATTCTTTTCATGATTGTGTTTTTAACAAAAAGACTACCTCTGGCTGTATGAGCACAAAGGTAGCCTTAATACGTTTAATAAAATCAGGACATTTTTGTTCCAATACCAAAGTAGTCGATATGATTTTCTTTCATGTCTACCGCGTCGTAAATATTCCGTCCGTCGAAGATAACATGCTTTTTAAGCAGTTTTTTCATCACGTTGAAATTGGGGAATTTAAACTCAGGCCATTCGGTAACAAGGAAAAGACCTTCTGCATCTATAAGGGCTTCGTATTGGTCTTTGGCATATTCAACCGTGTTGCCAAGGGTATGTTCCGCTTCGTGCATGGATACGGGGTCGTAAACTTTAACTTTTGCTCCGGCTTCAAGCAGCTTTTTAATAATAACCAAACTTGGTGCCTCACGCATATCATCAGTTTGTGGCAGATCGGAAG
>CAYWNI010000271.1:0-4410 GCA_964459525.1 uncultured Lentimicrobiaceae bacterium
ACCAACAGCATCAATATCGGAAACATTTTTCTCGATCAAAAAAAACTTGATTCCGCTTTCTATTATTATTCTCAAGCATATAAAAATCCGCTGTTAAAAAAATATCCTAGAAGTGAATGTGCTGTATTGGTTAACATGGGTTTATACTATTTTACCAAAAAAGATTACCCGAAAGCCAAAACCTTCCTGCTAAAGGGAAATCAGATGAGTGCAGACTTGGATATTCTTGAATATAGAATAAACGCACTTTACAGCCTGTATCGCCTCGATAGCATATCTGGTAATGTAAAAGATGCGCTGGAGCGATACGTTCTTCTTAAAACACTTTCTGATAGTCTTGCCTTAACTACAACCGACAACAAATTGGCAATTTTGGAATTTGAAAGAGAAATGGCTATTCAAGAATACAATAACGACTTGCTCAAACAGGAGAACATTATTAAAACCCGCCAGATTACCAACCAGAGAAAACTAATATACGTGGCACTTGCTGCATCGGCAATACTTCTCCTTTTATTATATGGCCTATTCCTGTCGCGGCAAATGCGAAAAAAGCTACACCTGCAGTTGCTTCAAAAGCATAAAGACCTCCAACTAACCCACGAAGAGCTTAAAGTTACCAACGAAACACTTGAAAACCAACAAAAGCTGTTAAGGGAAATCAACCTCTCCAAAGATAAATTCTTCTCTATCCTAGGGCATGATTTAAAAAGTCCGTTTAACAGCTTACTTGGTATGTTAGGCCTACTTGATGACCAATGGGACTCCATTAACGATAAAGAAAAACACGAGCACATTAAATCGCTTCTTAACTCAAGTTTTCACACTTATGAACTGCTGGCCGACCTACTAGAATGGGGAAAAACCCAGCAAGGCCGTATAAAAGCCAATCCAACTTTACTGAATATCAATTCTGTTATTATTAAGATACAAGAGCTCTTTAATAGCCAAATTGCGGCCAAACAACAACAGCTAACCATCGAGGTATCAGAAGAAATTGAAATTGAGACCGACCTAAGACTGTTTTCTCAAATTATTCAAAACCTGCTTAATAATGCCATTAAATACACCCCCGCAGAAGGCAAGATAAAAATTAGTGCGCAGAGCACCAAAAACATGGTAAAAGTCTGCGTGCACGACACTGGCATTGGTATTCCCGCTGAGGTTGCTGCCAATTTTTTCAACTTAGAAACCAACTTCAACCGACCGGGAACTGAAAACGAAATTAGCACAGGCATGGGACTAATTCTTTGTAAAGAATATGCCGACATTCTTGACGCCAACCTAAGTGTAGAAAGCAGCGAAAAAGCCGGAAGCACTTTTTGCTTAAGTTTTCAGAAAAAATAACCTGTTTTTACGATTTTTTCTTGGTTAAAACAAATTATTATGTACTTTTGCCGCTCCTTTACAGGAGAGTTCATAAAACAGTTCGGGGTATAGCGTAGTCCGGTTAGCGCGCCTGCTTTGGGAGCAGGAGGTCGGGTGTTCGAATCACCCTACCCCGACAGAATCAAAAGCCTTGTAATCAATAGATTGCAAGGCTTTTTTGTTTGTACTGAATTTTCTTGTTCTTAACCTGAGTACACAAATGTCAACTGTTACGCATGGCTTTTTCAAAGGTTGTAAAAACACATTTCTATATTTGCTATCTTGCCCTCCTATTTATTGACATTTAAAAATCTGATTTGCCATGAAACTTGATCTGGAATTTGTTCGCTCACAATTTCCCGCCTTTTCGGAACCTACTTTACAAGGCTGGGCTTTTTTTGAAAATGCCGGAGGATCTTATCCCTGTATTCAATTCGTAAACCGCCTGACTGACTTTTACATGAAAAATAAGGTGCAGGTCAACTACCCGTATCCCGCTTCAATGTTGGCCGGAAACCTGATGGAAGCTTCTTATAAAAAAATGGCCGACTACCTCAATGTTGAGGAGTCAGAGATTCATTTTGGCCCATCTACAACACAAAACGTGTATGTGTTGGCCAATGCCATGCGCCCCATGTGGAAAGATGGTGACGAGATAATTGTTTCTTGTCAAGATCACGAAGCCAACGCCGGCGCCTGGAGAAAGCTGGCAGATCGAGGAATCGTGATCAAAGAGTGGCATGTGAACGCAATTTCCGGATTACTGAACTTAAACGAACTAAAAACCTTGTTTACCAGCAGGACTAAAATGGTCGCCTTTCCACATTGTTCCAATATAATTGGCCATTCCAATCCAGCAAAGGAAATAACAAAAATAACCCACCAGCATAATGCGATCGCCGTAGTTGATGGAGTAGCGCAAGCACCTCATGGTTTTCCTGATTTAAAAGCACTTGGCGCAGATATTTATTTGTTTTCCTTATACAAAACATTCGGCCCACATTTGGGCTTGATGTATGTAAATAAAGAATTGATTGGCAAAATGGAAAACCAATCTCATTTTTTTAAGGAAGGTATCACCAAAAGCATGTTAACGCCAGCGGGCCCCGATCACGCCCAAATAGCGGCTGCAAGCGGGATAATTGACTATTTTGACGCGGTTTACACCCATCATTTTAGTGAAGATGCAGAGCCAATACAACGAAACAGAAAAATAACCAGTTTGTTTCAAAAACATGAAACAGAATTGCTCACGCACCTGCTCAATTTTTTAAGGTCGCGCAATGACCTCCGCATTGTTGGTCCTGATAAGGCTGAAGGCAGAGCACCAACGGTTTCAATTATTCCGCTAAAGAAAAACCTTAAGCAGGTGTATGCCGTTTTAACAAAACACAAAATTATGCTGGGCATGGGTCATTTTTATGCAGTTCGTCCACTTGCAGACATGGATATTCCAAGAGATCCTGGCGTGTTAAGAATTTCGTTTTTGCACTACACAACTATCGAAGAAATAAATCAGTTAATTGCAGGGTTAAAAGCTGCATTGGACGGATAAATTAATACGTGGGTTAACCATTGCAAAAAACGCAGGCGCAAATCAGAAACATTTAAAACCAGGGATTTTCGCTGAGAAAACGAAAAATGTTAGTCCACCACTTCAGTTATCCTTACAAAAATTTGTTAATTTCTACGGTCACAATCCCAACGTTATGTACCTTTGAAAAAAATTTAACGATGCATTTTCGGACAATCTTGATATTGGGATTTTTTATGTTGGCTTCAACTTTCGGTTTTAGTCAGTCGACCACTTTTGGTCAAAATGTTATCGACCAGCCCAAAACGGATTTTGGCAATGAGAAACTATTCCAGCCAAAAGTAAACGTAAGTGTGGGCACCTCTTTTACGTCATTTGCGGGATCGTCAGCGTTTAGCACTTGGGTGATGCCGGAAATTACCATGCCAGTTTCCGACAGATGGAGTATTTCAGTTGGCATGGGTTATTCGGGCATCTATATGAATGGAGTTGAAAACATTGGTTTTTCAAACCAGAACAGTCAATATGCTCACCTTTTCGTATCGGGTCAGTACAAACTCAACCAGCGGGTTACGCTTACCGGGACTGCATACAAAACCATGCTTCTTAACCCCGCCCCTGATCAGGAATTTATGCAAGACGGCAGGCTCGACTTCAGCAGTCAAGGTGTAATGATCGACATGAACTACAAAGTAACTGAACAGTTTCAAATTAATGTTGGTTTTGAATACCGACAGCAAAATAGCCCCATGTATCAAGGCTTTTCACCAGGATTCAACAACATGATGCCGATCGATGGTTTTTCACAATATCCCAGATAGAAATCGACAATAGAATCGGTCAATGGGCTTCAATACATTTATTAAATATGACTCTTAAAAAACGCATTCAGGCCTTCGAGAGGTTAGGGATTTTTATGCAACAAGTTGCTCATGCCAACGCCTCGCCTACTTTTCAAAATCCGGAGGAGAAACACTATTTCGAGAAACTCCAAGCAGAAATCGTGTCGGCGGTCAACCGCAATGGTTGGTTTACCGAAAGTAATGTGCGCAAAGCTATAAGTTCATTGGGGTTAGCCATGACTGCTGAAAGGCTAAACAAGTGGACTAACAAATACGGTGCAAGGCTTACAGAATACAATGAAAACAAGAATGTTGGCATTGTTATGGCCGGAAACATTCCCGCTGTCGGTTTTCACGATCTGCTGTGCGTTTTACTCTCTGGCAACAATGTAATGGCGAAACTCTCGTCGAGCGACAACAGACTAATTCCTGCGCTAACCGATTTGCTGGCAGCCATTGAACCCGAATTTCAAGGCATGACCACCTTTACCAGCGACCGACTGAAAGGTTTTGATGCGATTATCGCCACAGGCAGTAATAATTCATCACGGTATTTTGAGTACTATTTCGGAAAGTACCCTAACATCATCAGAAAAAATCGCAATGGAGTGGCCGTTCTTTCAGGCAATGAAAGTCTTGAAGAACTGCAAGCGCTCAGCGAAGACA
>CAYWNI010000271.1:4420-4672 GCA_964459525.1 uncultured Lentimicrobiaceae bacterium
GGACTGGGATGCCGCAATGTAACCCACCTTTTCGTGCCTGCCGACTACGATTTTAAACCATTGCTGGAAGCTTGCAGCTCGAATACATCCAACAACGAAAACAGCCACTATTTCAACAACTACGAGTACAACAAGGCTATTTTGTTGGTAAACGGCGTGTTGCACTTCGATACTGGAGGGGTTTTATTCACTGAATCAGAAGCACTTCCCGCAGCAGTTAGCGTGGTTCATTTTTCGTATTACAAAGTACAA
>CAYWNI010000272.1:0-4637 GCA_964459525.1 uncultured Lentimicrobiaceae bacterium
TTCAAACAAACCAGCCTCGACTGGAGTTCCAGGGTAAACAATACTTTTTATGCCGGAGAACAAACCAAAATACAAATCACGGGCAACTATAACAGCCCATCGGTTTATGCTCAGGGTACGCGCGAAGGTTATTACACGCTTAATGCAGCTGTAAGTCGCGATTTTTTCAGAAAAAAACTAACAGTGGTAGCACAAGCGCGCGATTTGCTTTCCACGGCAAAGTATGAAACCACGTTGGAAAGTCCCGATTTAGAACAATACCTGCTGTTTAAGCGTAAATCGCCCTATTTTATGGTTACACTTACCTACAAACTGAACAACTACAAAATGAAACAATCAGGTAGGGATTCCGGTGAATCGCCAACCATGGAAGGGGAAAGCGAAATGTAGTGTCTGAAAATGCAGCAGGGACAATAACAGAATTAAAAAACAGAAACATGACTGAAGTACCATCACCTTGTATTAAAATTTGTCACCGCGACAGCAACGGAGTTTGTTTTGGCTGCCGCAGAACAGCTGAAGAAATTAGCAATTGGTCGAAATATACCAACGAAGAGAAGAAAGCCGTTATCGAAAAAACATACCAGCGTTCCAACGTTCGTGGCGAAAGTCCACCCCACAGTTTTTTGAGATAGTTTGCTTTGCCTCCAGTTGCTTGAAACAATAAAAGCACTAATTTTACCAACAGAATTTCGGGGTGTAGCGCAGCCCGGTTAGCGCGCGTCGTTCGGGACGACGAGGCCGGAGGTTCGAATCCTCTCACCCCGACTTTTAAAAGGGTTAATCTACTTAATATCAGGTTAATCCTTTTTTTATTGCACAACATTTGACTTCCCTAAAAGTGCCAAGCAAAAAAACCAGATTTCATCGAGCTCTATTTATTTCTCAAATAAATATGGCGGATATTCCGCTCACCTGACACCCTTTCGTCAATTTCAAATTTGTTTATTTTTTTAATCAACGGATACAGTTTGGTAAACCCATAATTTCTGGGGTCGAAGTCTGTTTTTTTCTTGATCAAATAATTCCCCAACGCACCTAAAAAAGCCCAACCGTCATCGTCAGAAAGCTCATCAATACTATTTGCTATTAGCTTAATTAGTTGCCGGTCGATTTTATTCAGCGACGGAGAACTTTTGGCTTGTTTTACTTTCTTATTTGGCGTTTCGTCTATTTCCGATTCTTTTTCGTTTCGCAGAATTTCGATATACACAAACTTATCGCATGCCGTAATAAAAGGCTGTGGCGTTTTTTTTTCGCCAATCCCAATTACGAACATGCCTGCTTCGCGCAAACGGATAGCCAACCTGGTAAAATCGCTGTCGCTGGAAACAATACAAAACCCACTTACTTTTTCGGAGTAAAGTAAGTCCATGGCATCGATTATCAGAGCGCTATCACTGGAATTTTTGCCCGTAGTATAGCTGTATTGTTGTATCGGTGTAATGGCATTTTCGAGCAAAACGCTCTTCCATCCCGAAACAGTTGGTTTAGTCCAGTCGGCGTAAATACGCTTTATGGTTGGACTTCCATATTTGGCAATCTCACCAAGCATTTCCTTAACGTGTGCATACGGCACATTGTCGGCATCAATTAATACGGCAAGTTTTTCATCTTTCATGACAATGTATTTGAGTAATTTTGTACGGTCTTTTAAATAAAACGCTGTCTGTTTATATCATTAATGCACATGAATTTACAACAGATAAAACATCGAAAATAAGTTCAAAGTTAATGATTAATGATTCAGTTTAGATGCCCTGCCTGTTTTTTGTCAGGAAAAGAAAACCAAAGCCGTGTATTTAGCATTGATAAACACCTGACATTATTTTAGCGCAACGGTACGCTGGATATATTCAGATAAGTGTGCCAGCACTTCATAATTGAGCTGGTCGCTTATGTCGCTAAAGGCGCTGACTTTAATTTCCAGATCGTTTTGTTTGCCAATAATTACGACCTCATCACCCAACGTTGCCTCTGGCACGTTTGTGATGTCGGCGATAATCATGTTCATGTTTACCACACCAATTACACCACAGCGATGACCGCATATAAGCACAATGCCCCTGTTGCTCAACGAGCGACTGTACCCCGACGCATAACCAACTGGAATAAGGGCGGTAAGCACATTCGACTGCGCCAGATAGGAGATGCCGTAACTGATAAATTCTCCATATTTAACTTCTTTTATGGACATGATATGGCTTTTCCAACTCAGAATCCGCTCAAGCGGGTCGCTGTTGTTTACCTTGTTGTGCATGTATTGGATAAAAACTTCGGTGCTCGACCAAAACCCATAGAGCATAATGCCTATGCGCACCATATCTAACCTAGCTTTGGGGTAAATAAACGAGGCAGCCGAATTGGCAACATGCCTTACCTCAGGAACAATGCAGCGTTCTATAAGCAACGCCGACATTTTGTAGTACTTTTTTAATTGCTTTTGTATTCTTGGGTGGTTTGAAATGCTTTCGGCGCCAGCTAAGTGCGTGCAAAACCCAACGACATGGACATGGTCTTCGTTTTCTTTGATAATGGAAATCGCTTCGATTAAATCAGTTGTGTCCAGACCAGAACGGTTCATACCGGTTTCGGCTTCAAGATGTATTCGGGCTTTAATACCGCATTGTTTGGCATGTTCGATGGCCGTTTGCAATCGTTCGACATTAAAAATGAAAAACTCCATGCCTTTTTTAATGACATCGGTTAAATTTTTATCAGAAATCCAGCCCATTATCATGATTATTTGCCTTTCGGAAAGACTATTGTAGACCCTGAGGGCCTCGCTATAGCTAAAAACCGAAAAATGATTGATGCCGTGTTTTTCGAAAAGCGGGACAATTTGCTCGATGCCATGCCCGTATGCATTGGCTTTTACTACTGCCGAAATAATCACCTTTTTACCCAGTTTCCTTTTTAAAAAGGCTACGTTATTTTGCAATGATTTCTCACTAATGATTAGAACTGAACTATCTGTCATTTTTAATATTGATTGCGTTATAAATTTCATAGAACATATTGATTCCTGTTTCAATGATGTCATCGGGGAAATCATAATCGGGATTGTGGAGCGGTGGCTGTGTCACACCGGCTCCCAAGCCAAACAACCCGCCTTTGAATTGTTGGGCGTAGTACCCAAAATCTTCAGACCAGTTAAATGGTTTTTCAATTTTTTGAATGAGGTAATTGTTTTCTTTGGCCGACTTTTCAATCAAGCGCACACATTCATTGTTGTTTACGCTAGCTGGAAACACTTCTGAATAAAGGATTTCGTATTTCAGATTTTCATCTTTCGCAATTTCCTGAATTATTTTTTCGGCATATGCCGTCAAATTTTCCATGTCTTCATTTTCAAAAGCACGCAGAGTGACCCTTATTTCGGCATATCCTGGCGACGTGCCAAACGATATTTCACCCAACTGCATGTGAATAATGGTGAGCAGTGCAAGGTCTTTAAACAGCGTTTTATCGTTTTTTAAATCATGCAGCTGTGCAATAATCCTCGAAATGGCGTTGGCCGGACTTATTCCGTTTTCAGGCTCGGCAGCATGTGCTGTTTTCCCAACGAGTTTTATGGTCATTCCTTTTGAGGCCGCAGCAAAACTGCCGCTTTTAATCGCAATGCTGTGTTTTTTTAACCCAGGAATATTATGAAGGGCAAAGATGTAGTCAGGTTCAATAGGTTTAAAATTTGGATCTTCAATTACATCTTTTGCTCCTTGTTCCACTTCCTCGGCAGGCTGATAAAGCAGTACAACTCTTCCGTATTGAGGTGGGTTTTGGACGATTTTCTGTGCCAATCCGGCCAGAATAGCCATGTGTCCGTCGTGGCCACACATATGGGCAATATTTTTATTGGAAGAAGCGTAGGTTAGTGTCGATTCTTCCTGAATCGGCAATGCATCCAGCTCCGATCTGAACATCAACGTTTTGCCTGGGTGTCTTCCCTCAAAAACGAAAGCTTTTCCGGTTTTACTCAAGTCAACAATTTCTGCCGGACCCAAAGGTTTTATAAAATCTACAATGCGTTTGGAAGTATTGTATTCGTTATTTGAAACTTCTGGATTTTGATGAAGGAAATGCCTTAGTTCAATAATTTTATTCAACATCACGCTACTCTTTTGGTGAAAAATGACACAGAAAAATACACAAGCGCCGAAGCCGTAATCCCAAAAATATTGGCGTCCAGCCCTAGTGGTAATTTGAGCTCCGAAATAACCAAAGCCACTGTCGTGGTTCCTCCAATCACCATCGACAACATCGCCGCCATTGAGTTTGGCTTTTTGCCATACAAAGCTACCAATATTGGGATAAACAAACCCGATACCATGAAAGCGTAGGAATAAAGCATGAGCTCAAGCACGTTTTTCATGTGGGTAGCCAGCAGCAGAGCCAAAACTCCAATGCTAAGGGTAACTATTTGTGAGGCCAACAATTGCGATTTCCGGTCTTTTTTAAATTTGAAGAGCTTGCTTAGTATGTCGGTTTGCACGTTTCCGGAAGCGGCCATCAAGCAACTGTCGGCGGTGGAAAGCACGGCTGAAAAGTATGCCGAAAGCATGAGCCCCATCAGCCCGACAGGCAAAACGGTATTCAACAAAACCGGCAATCCCATCTCGGGGTCGATGCCAGAACTG
>CAYWNI010000273.1:0-3807 GCA_964459525.1 uncultured Lentimicrobiaceae bacterium
ACAAGTTTTGACGAAACCGTATACATGTTTCAAATACCCACCGACCGTGCGGGGCTTGTCGACACAGCTTTCATGATACTGCACGATTGGGCCAGTAACTTAAGTCTCGAAGGTGAAGAAATTGACAAAGAAAGGGGTGTTATCCACGAAGAATGGCGTATGGGACTTGGCGCCGATGACCGCATGATGAAAAAAGCTTTCCCAATCATTTTCAACAATTCACGTTATGCCGACCGTATTCCGATTGGTAAAATGAGCGTAGTTGATTCGTGCGAATACGAAGCCATACGCAGTTTCTACCGCGATTGGTACCGTCCTAACTTAATGGCTGTGGTTGTGGTAGGCGACATTGATCCTGCTTTTGCAGAAAAACGGATCATAGATGAATTTAGCGGTTTGAAAAATCCGGAAAACTTCCACGAGAGGATTGTTTACAGCATCCCTGGAAATGAAGAACCACTTATAGCCATCGCTACCGACATAGAAGCTACTGCCAACGTGGTGATGCTTTTTTACAAACATCCGAAAAAAACCACAGTTACCATCAATGATTATAAAGATGAGCTAACTACAAATCTTTATATCAGCATGTTAAATGCTAGGCTAAGTGAACTCATGCAAACTCCTGAATCGCCATTTCTTTATGCTCAAACCATGTTTGGCGGATTTCTGGGAAGGTCAATTGACGCATATATGTCGTTTGCACTTGCTAAGGAAAATAAAATTGATGAAAGCATTATCACGCTTCTTCAGGAAAACGAGCGGGTAAAACAATTTGGCTTTAACCAAGCCGAACTCGACCGTCAAAAAGCGCAATTGCTGAGTAAAATGGAAAAAGCCATGCTCGAAAAAGACCATACGCCATCGCGTGATTTTGTATCTGAATATGTCAGCAATTTCCTTGAAAACGAACCGTATCCCGGTATTGAAATGGAATTCCAGCTTACAGAAAGCCTTCTGCCTTCAATTAAACTACACCAAATTAACCAACTGGCCACACAACTTGTTAGCGATAGCAACTTGGTTATCATGATAAACGGACCTGAGCGCGAAGGTGTTATCATTCCTACCGAAGAGCAAGTAATGCAAGATTTTAAAACCGCAACAGAAACAAAACTTGAAGGATACAAAGAAGAAGCCATTGCGGCAAGCCTGATTAGCCATAAGCTAGCAGGTGGCGAAATAGTTGCCGAAAAAACAGATGCCAACTTTGGAATTACGGAGTTTACGCTCGACAATGGTATACAAATAATGCTGAAACCCACCGAATTTAAAAATGATGAAATCCTCATGACCGGATTTAGCTCAGGGGGGACTTCGTTGGCATCTGATAATGATTTTATGTCGGCTAGCTATGCATCTTCAATTATTTCGCAAAGCGGAATCGGAGATTTTAGTCCTATAAACCTCGATAAGTTTCTTACTGGTAAGAACGTAAGTGTTACACCAGCCATTTCAGAACTTGCACAGGAAATAAATGGGAATTCTGTTAAGAAAGACCTTGAAACCATGCTACAGCTCACCTACCTGTATCTTACAGAACCTCGAAAAGATTCCACCGCCTTTTTAACTTTTAAGGAAAGAATTAGTTCACAATTCAAGTTTATGCTAGCCAACCCACAAGCTGTATTTTACGATACACTTTATAAACTGGCTACCAACAACGATCCTCGAACTGTTGTTATTCCTAGCCAAGCTCAAATAAATAGTATCGACTTAAACAAGTCGTTTGATTTCTATCGTTCATCTTTCGGAAATGCAGATGGCTTCAAATTTGTATTCGTTGGTAATTTTGATGTAAATGAAATGAAACCGCTGATTACGAAATATTTGGGAAGTATTCCAAGCACCGGAAAACCAGGAAAATGGAAAGATGTAAGTCCTGGATTCCCCAAAGGCATAACCGATGTTACCATTCATAAAGGTGAAGAGCAACAAAGTAGTGTAGCCATACTAATGAAAGAACCTTATAACTGGAGTTCAAAAAACGAACTCGAAATGGTGATGCTCATGAAGGTTTTGGGCATACGCTTGCGCGAAAACATGCGTGAAGACCAGGGCGGTGTGTATGGCGTAAGGGCTAGTCAAAACACCACCAAGTTCCCTAAAGAAACGGCTAGCATAACCATTGCATGGGGCTGCGACCCTAACAAAACCGATACCTTATCGCAAACGATGTTTCAGGAAATGATGGCGATACAACAATCTGGCCCATCTGACATAAATTTGAACAAGGCCAAAGAAACGCTTATCCGCGATTACGAAACCAACGCAGAGCAGAACAAGTATTGGCTTAATAAAATCAAAGGCAGTCTATTCAACCAAACTGATATGCTGTCTATCGAACAAATTCAAAAAACGATTGAGGGGATAACTGCTGAAGATCTCCAAAAAGCAGCAGGAAAATACTTTAAAACAGATCATTACCTGCGCGTTGTGCTAATGCCAGAAGAAAAATAGCAACCGATCTGCGTGAGGTTGACAAAAAAACCTCACGCAGGTTTTTTATTGAACAACTGACATGCTGATTGTTTCGGGAAAGTTAGGGTTGTTAATCGAGAATGTATTTTGGATCAATTCTGTAGCTGTCGTATTTTACTAAATCATTCGTCCTAATAACAGTTTTAAGCTCGCTAACGTAGTCTTCGCGACGCTCTGAGTAGTCAATCAAATAATCGCAAAGCTTGTAAGGATCTGTTGATTTTTGCATGGCAGCCCTAAAATCAGAATAAGGCCCTGTTGCGAGCATAACATAATAAGCTTCAATCGACTGCTCAAGGTTACTAAATTTGCGGAGATAGACTTTCTCTCCTTTTCGATGCGAGCTGGCTGCCATTCTATTTTCATCAGGATTAAACGACCACATACCAAAAGGATTGTTGGCTTGTAAAAAAAACCGTGATGTTCCCCAGCCACTTTCAACGGCAGCTTGCGCTAAAACTATGCTAACAGGAAATCCATGCAAGCGGGCTATAAGCATTTGTAAGGTTTTGGCTTTGTAAGTTGTCATCAGCTTATCAATATAGGCCTGCTCGGAGGCGGTAAGGCTTGGCCTTTTCGATAATCGGATTAACTCTTTGCGCGTAAATTGTTTTTCGGTTTCGGCCACCAAAATAGCGGGCAACATCATCTCAAAAAACTTGGTTTTTTTCTGCGCTACGGGCAGATTATTCAGCGAGATGGCACTGGTATATACATAAGGTACAACAAGCGAATCAGGAATTGGCACAATGTCTTTGGCTGAAGTAACAGCTTTTTCAATAATTTTTACTCGATCAATTTCATTAATACCCAAGAATAAAATTAACTCTAAAAAAACAGCAACAAAATAGAACATCAGCTAAGTGGTTTAATGAACTTTAATACAGCGCAAAAGTAAAAAAATTAGCAAACATGCACCAACTGCCAAAAAGGCATGAAAAAGATCAGACATTTCTTAATGTGAATACAGGCATTATTCTTTAGTTTTGCTGGCTAAAATATTTGCTATGCAAAAAATATCTGGTTCTGTCCTGCGGCTTTTTGGGTGGAAAATAACCAGCAAGATACCTCCCGATCTCAAGAAAGCGGTTATTGTGATGGCACCACATACAAGCTATTGGGATTTTGTTTTAGGTCGGTTGGGGTATTGGTCGCTGGGCATTCCGAGTAAGTTTTACATAAAAAAAGAAGCCTTTTTTTGGCCATTAGGCCTCTGGCTGCACAAACTTGGAGGTATTCCGGTAAACCGCAAAAGAATTTCCCACCTGGTAAACGACACAGCAAAACAAATTATGGAAAGTGACACCTTTTTCATCACAATTACAC
>CAYWNI010000273.1:3817-4590 GCA_964459525.1 uncultured Lentimicrobiaceae bacterium
GTAAAACAATGGAAAAAAGGATATTATCAGCTTGCTATCAAAGCTGAAGTTCCTCTCGTACTTGGTTATCTTGACTATAAAGAAAAAAATGGCGGCCCAACAAAAGTGTTTTATCCTACCGGTGATTACGAAAGTGATTTAAAGCTTATTGAAGACTTTTATCGGGGTAAACAAGGCCGAAATCCAGCATGGTTTAATGTGAAATAAATTATATTTCCATGCTGCAATTTGGTTTATACTAGATATATCTAACACAATACCAGAATTATAACATAATTGTTCTTAGAGTTCTTACAAGATGCAAAGTATAAAAAGTTGTCTCTTTTTTTTATTTGTTTATTTTTGCCCAACACTTTATAATCAAATGTTTATACTTATGACTAAATTTAAACTCACTACAGGAATCATACTTACTGCACTATTTATGATGACCTTAAGCTTTAATGCCATTGCCGGAAAAGACAAAGTTCAGTTAAGTACTTCTGAAACTGACGCCGAAATTTATATTGATGGCAAACTTATGGGCAAGGGCAATGCCGAAGTTGTAATTCTGTCAAACAGCTGTGTCACCGTGCATGTCGAAAAAATTGGGTTCCTAAGAGAAACAATTACTTTTTGCAACAAAAAAAACGCTGCAGAACCCCCAAAAACCTATTACGTGAGCATGAAACGTGATGACGCCTATGATGCTTCTGTACAAACAGACATTGCTAATATCGACATCGAGCTCAAGACTTCAATGGAGGAACAGGATGCCTGGAAGCTCATTTCCA
>CAYWNI010000274.1:0-4586 GCA_964459525.1 uncultured Lentimicrobiaceae bacterium
AAAGAGTTTGCTAAACAGTCGATTATGGATAATCGGGCAATGTATTTTTCGTGCGATGTAGGCAAGCAGCTCAACATAAAAAATGGCACACTCGATTTAAATAATTACGCATACAGCGCACTTTTTGGTGTTCCTTTTGCCATGAGCAAAAAGGAAAGGATAAACACTTTTGATAGCGGATCAACCCATGGCATGGCGTTGGTTGGGGTAAACGTACTTCCTGACGGGACGGTGGATAAATGGCAGCTCGAAAACAGCTGGGGAGTTGAAAAGGGAGACAAAGGCTATCTCACCATGACAGATGGTTGGTTCGATGAGTACATGTTCAGGGTTATCATTAGTAAGAAATATATTTCCGAAAAAGTGCTTAAAATACTTAAGCAAGAACCCGTATTGCTACCTCCATGGGATCCGATGTTTATGCCTGAACAATAAAGAAATACGGCAAATGGATTTTTTTTCATCCAACTATTGGGATGTTGAGAATGACAAAATAAAGAATGGATGGGATGTGGGTTACGTTTCGACCCCGTTACGCGAATATTTTGATCAGCTCACCGATAAAAACGCTCGAATTCTTATACCAGGAGCTGGGGCAGCATGGGAAGCAGAATACCTTTACAAACTTGGGTTCAAGCATGTGTTTGTGCTCGATTTTTCGAAAGTGATCATTTCAAAATTTCAAAACCGATTTCCTGATTTTCCAGTCGATCACATTTTTTGTGAGGACTTTTTTAATCATGAAGGGAAGTATGATTTAATTGTGGAGCAAACTTTTTTCAGTTCTTTTTTCCCATCTGCCCGTGAGGTTTTTGTTGATAAAATTTCTGAATTATTGACAAAAAACGGAAAGTTTGTCGGATTGCTGTTTAACCACGAGTTTAGTTTTGATGGGCCGCCTTTTGGCGCAACATCAGCGATTTACAGATTGCTTTTCGAGCCAAAATTCAAATTTTTGCATTTCGCCACAGCGTATAATTCTATTAAGCCCCGACTAGGTAGAGAGCTGTTTGTTTTATTGCAAAAGTGTTAAAGAGCATAATATTTTTTTTGAAGTTCCCGTGCTGTTAATAAAAATCTGCATATCTTAGCTAACTATCAATTGCTGTTTTAACTTAATATGCTAAATCTATGAACAACGAAATTATTCAAACTATTGGTACTGTTATTAAAAAGGAAAAGTTAGCCTCTGTTGACATCCAAACACCTGGTAATGCGCTGATTTTGGAATCACTAGAGCCATATCCCGGTTATCACGGAACTACTATTCCCGATCGTCTTGAGCCTGACTCTTTGTTTGCTGTGCTTAAAATAAATTATAACGACGAACGTATTTTTCGGGTAATTCAGGCAATTAAAAAGGAGCATCCAATTTCGTTTGATGCTACACCTGGAAGTGTTATGCTACAAAATAAACCTGTTCATGTTATCCGTTTGCGCCATTTGTCATACAACGCACTTCCTGAAATTATTGGCCTGCTCAGAGGCCACGGAATAGAGTTTGTTAAGGCAAAGAAAGTGCCTCCTTATGAAAGTATTATAAGGATTCGTAAGTATTTCAAAATGGAAAAAATAGGCGATGCGGTGTATCATGATTTGACAAATAACGAAACTTATTACATTGAAGTTCCAGCACAAATGCGTTGGGTTACTTTTGAAAAAGTTACCCTGCATTTAAAATATAACTTGAAAGACAATAAATTTGATGCCGCCCAAACCAGCTTGTTTACTGAAGATGGCATGATGGATTTGGTGAGGATATATGATTTTGATTGCAAACCTGCTAAGTTGGAATTTATACATAGTCAATATCTTGACACGTTAAGTAAGCTTTAAAACCCCTATTAAATGAAAGAAATTGCTTTAGAAGCAAAGGCCTATTTTATTAAGATTCTGCAAGAAATAGATTTCCCATCAGTTTGGGCTGAAATATTGATTCAAACGCTGGGCTATTTGTTGGTTTTTTTAATGGCTTATTTACTTTATCGGCTAACGGTGATTATTATAAAGGCGGTGCTTATCCCGATTGTGAATCGCTCAAAAAACCGTTTCGACGACTTGTTAATTCATAACAAGTTCTTCAAAAAAATCTCCTATCTGGTACCTGGTATATGGGTCTATTATACCGTGGGGAGCTCATTTTTTACGTCAGAAACTGCGGTTGACATCTTTCAAGGTATTACTACTATATTTTTTTATGTTATTATTGTGATGGTAGTTGACAGTGTTCTGAGCACCTTAAATGACTACTATAATAAGTATTCATTCGCCAAGGAGCATCCCATTGCAGGGCCGATTCAGGTAATGAAGATTTTAGCTTATTTGGTAGGACTTTTGGCCATAATTGGTTTTTTGCTCGATCGTAATATGAGCAGTTTGTTGTTGGGCTTGGGAACTATTTCTGCTGTGTTGATGTTGATTTTTAAAGACCCTATTCTAGGTTTTGCCGGCGGATTGCAGCTTACTTTCAATAAAATGGTACGTATTGGCGACTGGATAACCATGAACAAATATGGTGCCGACGGAACTGTAACAGAAATAAACCTAACGACTGTAAAGGTTCAAAACTTTGATAAAACCATCATTACCATTCCTACTTATAGCATGGTGAGCGATAGTTTTCAGAACTGGCGTGGCATGGAAGATTCGGGTGGCCGACGCATTAAAAGACATATCAACATCGATATGGATACAGTTAAGTTTTGTACCCCGGAAATGCTTGAGCGTTTTCGTAAAATAAAGGCAATCTCCAGCTATATTGATCGCCGCGAAGCTGAAATCGAAAAGTACAACAACGATTTGGGCATCGACCCAACAATAAAGGTTAATGGCCGTCGCCAGACTAACTTAGGTGTTTTTCAGGCGTATCTTAAAGCTTACCTCAGAAATCGTCAGGATATTAATAAGGACATGACTTTTATAGTTCGACAGCTACAGCCTACTGAACAGGGACTTCCTATTGAGTTGTATGTTTTTGCCAATACCACCGAATGGGTTGCTTACGAGGACGTCCAAGTGTCTATCTTCGATCATATTCTGGCATCAATTCCAGAATTTGAATTGCGTGTCTTTCAGTATCCAACGAGTAGGAGTTCGGCGCTGCTGCCACCCCTAAAAGTCTGATTAATAAATTATTAAACAGCATATAGCCATGACTAAAAAAGCCAATAAACACTTTGATAAAAACGGAAGATTAAAGGGTAGTTATTACGACAAGGAGTATAAAAAACTATCGGTTGAATTGGTGAAATTACAGGAATGGATTAAGGCGAAAGGGCTAAAGGTGGTGGTTGTGTTTGAGGGGCGCGATGCTGCTGGAAAAGGTGGTGTAATAAAGCGGATAACGGAACCAATGAATCCTCGGGTGTGTAAAGTGGTTGCGTTGGGTACGCCCACCGAAAGGGAAAAGAGTCAATGGTATTTTCAACGTTACACAAATCATTTACCCGCGGCAGGTGAATTGGTTTTGTTCGACCGATCATGGTATAATCGCGGTGGCGTGGAGCATGTTATGGACTTTTGCACCAAAGATGAATACTGGGAATTCCTGCGCTCTTGTCCTAATTTTGAGCAAATGCTTATCCGATCGGGGATTATTTTAATAAAATACTGGTTTAGTGTAAGTAGCGAAGAACAGGAAAAACGCTTTCAGGCGCGATTGGATGACCCAACTAAGCGATGGAAACTAAGCCCTATGGACTTGAAATCACGTGAATTATGGGTGGAATATTCCAAGGCAAAAGACACTTTATTCGATTATACCGACACCAAGATTTCTCCTTGGTATGACGTGCCTGCTGATGACAAGAAGAAAGCCAGGCTAAACACCATCCGTCATTTACTCGAAAAAATTCCTTATCACGCTTTGCCCGAAAAGGAAATTGTGTTAACGGAAAGGCGACCGGAAGAAGAATACAACCGGCCGCCTCTGGAGGATCAAAATCTTATCAAGGATTACTACCCTGAGAATTAGTTTTCTCCCTTTCGAGTAACTTAACACTAATCCCTTTAATGCTCTGCCATCCTTCCATGTCTGTCAATCTGATCATGAAGTGGTAGTCTCCGCTATCTACTCCTGCCGGAATAGCGATTTCAGCTTTAGCGTCAAACTGTTTTAAATCGACTGGAATGGCAAACTCCTGAATTGTTAAAAACGGGTTAACGGGAATTTTGTCTGGATCAAAAACGCAGGCGTCGATGTCGGTGCTGTGGGTGTGATGATCGAAGTTGTTGTGTATTTCGATGCTGTACGACCCTAGAGCAGCATTATCGGTGAACAAAGCAGAAAAACTGAAGGTTTCACCAATGAAAAGGGTGTCGCAGTTAACTGGAAATGCACCGAGCTGATTCATTATAATCTCCGGGTATTCCTGATCAGTTTCTGTTTTGCTGCATGAATAAAAGAGTATTGGCAGCCCCACAATTAAAATAAAAAGTAGTTTTTTCATTGTAGTCTGGCTTTAGTATTCAATTATAAAAGGATAACGTTGCGAAAAGGTGATGTTTCCGCCATATTTGTCCACCGCTTTGATGAGCAAATAATATTCACCCGATTGCCAAGCGATGTCTCCGGTAATCTCTTTAGG
>CAYWNI010000275.1:0-4563 GCA_964459525.1 uncultured Lentimicrobiaceae bacterium
GAATTTGATATTCCCCGCTTAATAAGTTCGGACTTTAAAAGACGTTTAACTTTGTCATTCCAGTTCATCATGGTTGGGTAGTTTAGATTCGCAAATATAAATTGAAAATGTCATATATGCAAATTAATTAGAAGAAATAAAAAAATATTAAATTGCGGCTTGCTAACCTGATAAGTTTGTGCTACCAAAAAAGACTAACTTGCTTTTCCAATGTTAGTAATGAATTATTGATGTCTTCTGTTAATAGAGTATCAGGCTGAAAAAACACAAATACTGGATTGATTTGATAATTGTCATAGATGATCTTCGATAAAACATACATCCAAAAGTTTATCCCCAGTTTTTTCTGTCAAATGCAATATATTTGTGCTGTACTATAATACAGATTCTTAGATGATGACACTTGACGAAAAATTCAACGCTCTTGAGGTGGAAAATGCTCCTGGTCAGGAGGCTCGCAAAGAACCCGAAGACCTTAACGCCATAATGCGAGGTGAAAAACTTGAAGGAATTCCGGTAGATTTCTCGCATGGAGATGTTGACGCATTTCCGCCAACGCCTGGCTCTGCTGAAGCTTGGAGAGTGGGCTTTGAAAGCGGAGCGGCTCAAGCGTATACCGAGTATCGTGGAGCTGCTGAAATACGAAAAGGACTGGCTGATCGCCTTGCTGCGTTTACTGGTCGTCCGATTTCAGCTGATAACGAATTGATTATTACTCCAGGAACTCAGGGTGCGTTGTTTTTGGCAATTGGCGCGACAGTTGCTACAGGAACGAAAGTTGCAGTGGTTGAACCCGATTATTTTGCAAACCGCAAACTGGTTAAGTTTTTCGGTGGCGAAATCGTGCCTATACCGCTGCGATACCTCGGAACTTCATCTGAAAACGGGCCAGATTTAAATCGGATTGAAACCGTATTTAAAAGCGGCACAAAGGTCTTTGTGTTTTCGACGCCAAACAACCCAACAGGTCTTGTGTATTCGGCTGATGCAATTACCAAAATCGCTGCTCTGGCTGCCTCGCACGATGTTACATTAATTGTTGATCAGTTGTATTCGAGAATGTTATATAGCGGTGAGGTATATACCCATCTGCGTTCTTGTGAAATACAGCCAAAAAATCTTATCACCATTATGGGTCCCTCAAAAACGGAATCCTTAAGTGGTTTTCGTCTTGGCGTTGCATTTGGTACACCTCAATTGATTGATAGAATGGAGCGCCTTCAGGCGATCGTTTCTTTACGCGCTGCCGGATACAATCAGGCCGCGCTAAACACTTGGTTTAGCGAGCCTTTAGGCTGGCTGGAGAGCCGTGTTCATCAACACGAAGCAATACGCAATAAGATGTTGGAGATATTCAGGGCTGCGAACCTATTAACGGCAACCCCACAGGCAGGGAGCTATCTTTTTCTTCAATTGCCTCCACTTTGCGTTAGCTTAAAAACTTTTGTGCGGTTACTCCGTTATCAGGCTGGCGTTACGGTTACGCCAGGGCCAGAATTTGCTCCTGCTTTTACCGATAGCATTCGGTTGAATTTCTCACAGGATTTTGCATCAGCAGTTGCAGCAGCACAACGAATTGTGAAAATGATTGAAATTTATCGGATATGAGCCAGACTTTTGAACAACCAATTCCTCAGGGAAAATACTTGCCCGCCGTTCGACATGCCAACGTGATCTATACTTCAGGTATGACAGCCCGTAAAGCCGGTAAGCTTCTTTTTTCAGGCAAAATTCGTATTGCCGACTCCATAGAATCTCATCAGGACGCTGTTCGTTTGGCAACCTTAAATGCTTTGGCTGCTGCGCAGTCTTGTTTGGTAGAAGGCGAGAAAATAGCACTTGTGCTCCAACTCAATGTTTTTTTAAATGCAGAGGAGGGTTTTGCAGAACATGCAAAAATAGCTAACTACGCATCTGATGTGCTGATGGAGAACTTAGGCGACAATTGTATTGGAAGTCGTGCTGCGATTGGTGTGGCTTCGTTACCTTCAAATGCGTCGGTTGAGATTACAATGACGGCAAAAGTCATTTCATGTTTGACTAAAGTCTGAAGATGAGCGCTATATTGGGTGGAAAACGATTTTAATGATTAGCCTGTTACGCCCATGAACCTGACTTTTTATCGCTTAGATCGTAATTCCCGTTGCCTCCCTCGCAAAACGAGAAACGAAAAACGATTTCTTTTGCGTACTTTTGCGGCCTCAAATAAATTTCTATGATTACAATATCCGACCTTGCCATTCGCTTTGGAAAACTGCCTCTTTTTGCTGATGTAAACTTAAAATGTACTCCCGGAAACTGTTACGGAGTAATTGGCGCCAATGGGGCAGGCAAGTCTACTTTTTTAAATATTCTTTCCGGCTCTCTTGAAGCCACGCGTGGGCAGGTTTCCATGGAGCCCGGTGAGCGCTTGTCGGTGTTGCAGCAGGATCACTTTGCCTTTGATGAGTACCGTGTTCTTGATGCCGTTTTGGTTGGTCACGAAAAACTCTGGGACAATATTCGCCAGAAAGATGCTTTGTACGCCAAGCCTGATTTTAGCGAGGCAGATGGAATGAAGGTGGCCAAGCTGGAGGATGAGTTTGCAGCCATGAATGGATGGAATGCGGAAAGTGATGCTGCCGAATTACTTAGTGGTCTTGGGATTAAAGAAGCGCTGCATGATAGATTGATGAAGGAAATGAGTGCAAAAGAGAAGGTGCGTATTTTGTTGGCACAAGCACTTTTTGGCAATCCTGATAACTTACTTCTTGATGAGCCTACCAACGACCTCGATTTAGAAACAGTGTTGTGGCTGGAAAACTATTTGGCAAACTTTGAAAATACGGTTATCGTGGTGTCTCACGACAGGCACTTTTTGGATAATGTTTGTACCCATGTAATCGACATCGACTATGGACGTATACGCATGTTCTCTGGAAATTATACTTTTTGGTACGAATCAAGCCAGTTGGCTTTGCGCCAGCGTTCGGCAGCCAATAAAAAGGCTGAAGAAAAACGAAAAGAACTACAGGAGTTTATCTCTCGTTTTAGTGCCAATGTGAGTAAGTCGAAACAGGCTACTAGCCGTAAGAAGATGCTCGAAAAATTGAATGTTGATGAAATTGAGCCTTCTACACGGCGTTATCCTGGTATTATTTTTAAACCAGAACGTGCTGCTGGTGATAAGGTGCTGCTGGTTGAAAACCTGAGTTATGATCTAGAGGATGGAACGACCCTGTTCAGCGGAGTGAATTTCCACGTAAGTAAAAACGATAAAATTGTTTTTCTATCGCATGATAATAGAGCTGCAACAGCCTTTTTCAGGATAATTGCTGGAGAATTAAAACCAAAGTCGGGTACCTACGAATGGGGCGTTACAATAACCCCAGCTTTTTTGCCTATGGACAATACCGATTTTTTCTCCAAAAAGATAACCCTTTTCGACTGGATTGGTCAGTTTTCAGATGATACCAGCGAAAATTTTCTGCGTAGTTATCTGGGGAAAATGCTTTTCTCTGGTGAGGATGGTGGTAAAAATGCAATGGTGCTTTCAGGCGGTGAGCGCATGAGGTGTATGATTGCAAGGATGATGCTACAAAATCCCAATGTGTTGGTTTTGGATCACCCCACCAACCACCTCGACATGGAGTCGATTCAGTCGTTTAACAACAACATGAAATCTTATCCGGGAAATATCATGATGGCCTCACATGACCATGAATTTATTGAAAGTGTTTGTAATCGTGTGATCGAGCTAACACCCAATGGTATCATTGATAAATACATGGATTTTGAAGAGTATATAACTGACGAGAAAATGAAGCAACAACGGGCTGCATTGTACCAAAAATAGCTTCTTTGTTTCAATTTAATTTTGATAATAGTAAGCTAAACGAATAGGGTTTTGTTCTTTAACTGACTGGCCGTTAGGCATGAATGAATAGGAAGGATGCCCACAATATCGCCAGGCTTGAAACGTTTAAGCTCTTTTTCTGGCATTTTTACAAGTCCGTGTTCTTGCGACAGGTTGTAAACATAAGCCCCTGAGATTGGCTCTTCCCAACTGTAATCCGCTTTTAACCGGACAACATACCCAAATAATTTGAATCCATTGTCGGCCTCAATGTGCTCTTTCGACAAGTGAACGGCGCCACCGTAAATGGCCAGCTCGCCTCGTGAAGGAAATATGGAGACTACCGGACAGGCTACTGCAACGGCAATATCGTCCATTGAGCACGCTCCTAGTTGGTATTGCATAACGTCGTAGTAAACAAAGTTTCCGGGACGTATTTCGTCAAAGCCACGAAAAATTTCACTCATGCTGCATGAGGGCGTGTCACCGTATGACAAAATAAAATCTGGGTGATAGCGCTGAAAATGTTTTTTCAAGCCTTGAAGCTGTTGTTTCGCTTCTTCCATGATTTCAAGCGTTTCTTTTTTTCCCCTTGCTTGGTAGGTTTGCCCTGCATGGGTTAAAAATCCCCCGAACTGCAAGAGGGGTGAAGCCGCTATTTCATTGATTATATCTTCAATTTCATTGTCGTTGGCCGCAAGTCCAGTGCGGTGATAGCCGGTATCAAT
>CAYWNI010000276.1:0-4537 GCA_964459525.1 uncultured Lentimicrobiaceae bacterium
TGAAAAAACAAATAAATTAAGGTAATTCGATTGAGCATAGGAGAATAATTGTTTTACTTTTCGGCTGAAATAAACAACTTATAAGTGCTAATTTAAACGAACACTAAAATACAAATTATTTAAAGTGATTGCTCAATGTGTTCCGTAAAGGTAAAAAAGACTTGTGAAAATTATTGTTAAAAATTCACACTTAGTATTGCGCACGCATAATAAATAATATATATTTGCAGTGCGTGCATAATACAAATTACACATGAATATACAAGAAACTGTTGATTACCAATTACGTAGCACTTTGTTCGCCACCCGACGTATGTACAATCTTATGGCGGCCGAAAACGGAATAACCCAAGGGATAGGTTATGTATTAATAAATATAGGTAAGGAAGGTGTTCCTGCCACGCGTATTGCTCCCATGATGGGCATGGGCAATACAAGCCTAAGTCGTCTATTAAAAAACATGGAAGAAGATGGTCTGATTTACCGTGTTCATGATGTAACTGATAAGCGCGTTGTAAGAGTTTTTCTTACCCCACGGGGTGTGGAATTGCGCACAAAGGTTCGCAAAATTGTGATCGATTTTAATACCAGTTTAACAGAAAAAATATCACCCTCCGACATGGAAGCATTTGTACGCGTAAGCGAAACCATCCGTCAACAGGTTTGTTACGATGTGTCCATGATTACCGGGAAAAACTGTGATGAAGACTAATATTTAAACCCTAATTATATGATACGTAGAATTAAAAAAGTGGCGGTACTCGGCTCGGGAGTCATGGGATCGGGCATCGCCTGTCATTTTGCCAATATCGGCGCTGAGGTGTTGTTGCTCGACATCGTTCCACGGGAACTCAATGCAACTGAAATAAGCAAAGGCATGTCGCTGAACGACAAAGCCGTGAGAAACAGGCTGGTAAACGATGCCCTTACGGCGGCACTCAAATCGAAACCGTCACCCATTTACAAGCAATCGTTTGCTAAACGTATTACAACAGGCAATTTCGACGATGATTTATCAAAAATTGCCGACTGCGATTGGGTAATTGAGGTGGTAATCGAACGGCTCGACATCAAACAACAGGTGTTTGAAAAAGTAGAAAAATACCGCAAACCCTGTTCACTAATTACCACGAACACCTCTGGAATTTCTGTCGAAAAAATGATCGAAGGCCGCAGCGAAGATTTTCAAAAACACTTCTGCGGAACACATTTTTTTAATCCACCACGCTATTTGCAACTCTTCGAAATCATACCAACCAGCAAAACAGCTCCTGAAGTGCTTTCGTTTTTAATTGACTACGCCAGTCGTTTTTTAGGCAAAACGCCTGTGCTTGCCAAGGACACGCCTGCATTTATCGCCAACCGGGTCGGTACTTTTTCCATCATGGAACTGTTTAACAATGTTGAAAAACTCGGACTTACAATACCTGAAATCGATAAGCTGACCGGGCCAATTATTGGCAGGGCCAAATCGGCAACCTTCCGCACAGCCGACATCGTAGGTCTTGACACGCTTGTACATGTGGCCAACAACATCCGCGAAACCACCAACGATGAAGCAAACAGTGTATTTGAAATTCCTGCTTACCTACAAACCATGCTCGACAACAAATGGCTGGGATCGAAAACAAAACAGGGTTTCTTTAAAAAAGTAGAGGAAGCTGGACAAAAAAAATTCCTTACCCTCGACTTTTCAACCCTGGAGTATGTAGAAGCACCAAAACCTAAGTTCTCGGTGTTTGAAAAAACCAAAGGTCTGGATGACGTTCGCGACAGAATGCCTGTGTTTATGGCCGACAAAGGCAAGGCAGGTGAATTCTACCGCGGCTCTTTTTATAGCTTGTTCCAATTTGTTTCTAACCGCATTCCTGAAATTACCAACGATATTTATAAGGTAGACGATGCCATGAATGCAGGTTTTGGCTGGAAACTTGGCCCATTTCAAACCTGGGATGCCATGGGAGTGGCGTCTACAGTAAAGGCCATGGAAGAGGCTGGCAAAAAGCCTGCTGCATGGATATATGATATGCTGGAAGCTGGAATCGAGCATTTTTATACCGTGAAAGCGGGTAAAAAATACCATTACGACATTCCTTCCAAAGCTTACGCCGAAATTCCCGGCCAGGAGGAAGTACTTTCGCTCGAATTGCTGCGCGCCTCGAACGTGGTTTGGGAAAATAACGACACCACCATTTTCGATTTGGGCGATGGCGTGCTAAATATTGAGTTTCATACCAAAATGAACACCATCGGACAAGGTGTGCTCGAGGGCCTCAACAAAGCACTGGACTTGGCCGAAGCCGATTACAAAGCCCTGGTTATTTCAAACGAAGGGGAGCATTTTTCGGCAGGTGCCAACGTAGGCATGATATACATGCTGGCCATTGAGCAGGAATTTGAAGAACTGGACATGGCCGTTCAGTGGTTTCAAAAAACCACCATGCGCCTACGCTATTCGAGTATTCCGGTAGTTGCAGCTCCTCACGGCATGGCGCTGGGCGGCGGCTGCGAGGTTTGCATGCACAGCGACAAGGTGGTAGCTCATGCCGAAACTTATATGGGGTTGGTTGAATTTGGTGTTGGATTAATTCCGGGCGGCGGCGGCACAAAAGAATTTGCTCTCCGTCTTTCAGATGAACTTAAGGATGGCGATATTCGTACCAACGCCTTCTTGAACAGGTATTTAAGTATCGGTCAGGCTAAAGTATCAACCTCTGCTTACGAAGCCTTCGATTTAGGCTATTTGCGTCCGGGTATCGATGAGGTAATTGTGAGCAGGAGCCATCAACTGGCTTTTGCAAAAAAAGCAGCCTTAAATCTAGCCGAAAAAGGGTACACACGTCCCGCACCTCGAACCGACATAAAAGTACTTGGCAAAGAAGCACTTGGATTGGTTTATGTAGGTGCCGATGGCTTTACTACGGCCAACTACATGAGTGAGTACGACAAGCTTATTGCCGAAAAACTGGGCATGGTTATGGCCGGAGGCGAAGTTTCGGAAGCCTTAACAGAAGTATCGGAGCAATACCTGCTAAACCTCGAAAGGAAGGCTTTTATGGAGCTGTGTATGCAGCGTAAAACACTCGAAAGGATTCAAAGCCTGATTACTTCGGGTAAAATTCTGAGAAATTAAAAAAATCACTAACCAGAAAAACGTAAAAATATGAATGCATATATAGTAGGAGGTTATCGGTCGGCCATAGGCAAAGCACCACGAGGAAGTTTTCGCTTCACACGTCCCGACGACATTGCCACGGCGGTCATCAGGCATCTGCTCGCCGATTTTCCTCAAATTCCGCACACCCTAATCGACGATGTGGTGGTGGGCAATGCTTTTCCGGAGGCTGAAACCGGATTTAACATGGGGCGTATGCTCTCGCTCATGTCGATGGATACCATTGAAGTGCCTGGCTCAACCATCAATAGATATTGCGCCTCAGGCATCGAGTCAATTGCCATTGCTTCAGCAAAAATAAGTGCCGGCATTGCCGATATTATTGTAGCCGGTGGTGCAGAAACCATGTCAATGATCTCGATGGGCGGCTGGCGACAAGTCCCAAATCCGGAAATTGCCAAAAACTATCCCAAATGGTATTTGAGCATGGGCTTGACGAGCGAAATGGTCTCAAAAGAATACGAAATCAGTCGCCAGGATCAGGATGCTTTTGCCGTAAAATCTGTTGAAAAAGCGCTGGCAGCTATCGATGCTAAAAAGTTCAAAAAAGAAATCGTGCCTTTTACCATCAAAGAAAATAAAGTGATAAACGACAAGCTCGTGGCCACTGAAAAAATATTTGATACCGACGAAGGACCACGGCGTGGAACAACACTCGAAGGACTTTCAAAACTACGTCCTGCCTTTGCTGCCAATGGTGTTTCAACTGCCGGAAACTCATCACAAATGTCGGATGGCGCTGCTTTTGTTTTGGTGGTTTCCGAAAAAATACTGAAACAGTTCAACCTCACTCCTATTGCCCGACTTGTCGACTACCAAGTAGCTGGTGTAGAACCTTATAAAATGGGTGTTGGCCCAATACAGGCCATCCCAAAAGTATTGAAACATGCCGGCATGAACTTGAACCAAATCGACCTGATCGAACTTAACGAAGCCTTCGCTTCTCAATCACTTGCCGTGATGAGGACTCTCAACATCGACGAAAGTCGCGTAAATGTAAATGGCGGCGCTATCGCCCTAGGGCATCCGCTGGGAGCTACTGGCGGTAAACTTACGGTGCAATTATTACACGAACTGCAACGAACTGGGGGCAAATATGGCATGGTTACCATGTGTATTGGTACTGGTCAGGGTGCTGCCGGAATTTTTGAAATGCTTTAAACCGAATTAAAATTGATAAACGCTTAAATATTAATCATATGTCTGAAAGAAAATCGCTAAACGGAGGTGAGTTCCTAATAAAGGAAACCAAAGCTCAGGATGTATTTATTCCTGAAGAATTTAACGAAGAGCAACGCATGATTGCTCAAAGTTGTAAAGAATTTAACGAAACCCAGGTGTTGCCACAAATTGAGCAGCTCG
>CAYWNI010000277.1:0-3245 GCA_964459525.1 uncultured Lentimicrobiaceae bacterium
CACGACATCGTTAAACATAACCGAATGCGTATCGGAGCTGCGCATACCCATCTTGTCTTCATGGGGACCTAATGTAATGCCAGCCGAATTTTTCTCAACGATAAAAGCATTGATTCCTTTGTGTCGTTTTTCAGGGTTGGTTTGTGCCATAACCAGATAAACAGAAGCAGAGTTGGCATTTGAAATCCAGTTTTTTGTGCCGTTGAGCACATAATGGTCTCCTTTGTCGACGGCTGTTGTATGCTGGTGTGTAGCATCCGATCCGGCTTCAGGTTCCGAAAGCAGAAACGCCCCAATAATTTCGCCACGAGCAAGGGGTTTAAGGTATTTTTGTTTTTGCTCTTCGTTGCCATATTTCTGCAAACCGTAGCAAACTAAGGAGTTATTTATCGACATGATGACAGATACCGAAGCATCTATTTTTGAAATTTCTTCCATGGCCAATATGTACGAAACTGTATCCATGCCACCACCATCATATTTTGGGTCGATCATCATGCCTAAAAAGCCAAGTTCACCTAGTTTTTTTATATGCTCGGTAGGGAAAATAGCTTTTTCGTCGCGTTCAAGTACATCCTGCAACAATTCACGCTGTGCAAAATCGCGCGCTGCCTGTTGAATCATCAACTGTTCTTCTGTTAGTTCAAAGTTCATTTTTTTAGTTTTTTTGCTGAAATTTTACAAATTTGTCGTCAATATAGATATACTAATCCAAATATTCAAAGCTGTTCATTCTTTCAAAGGTTTGTCTGTATTCGGCTATAAGCTGAATAATTATTTCCGCCGCCGATAGCTCTTTATTGATCGTTGAACACACCTGACCTATTTCGAGTTCACCGTAGTTAACATCACCTTCAAACATACCTAATTTAGCCTTTCCTTTACCTAAAATTAGGGAAAGTTCTTCGCGTGAAGCGCCCCGATTTTCAGCCTGAATTACTTCATCAAAAAAAACATTTTTCAACAAGCGAACCGGCGTCAATTTTTTAAGCAGTAAACGGGTATCTCCTTCTGATGCATCAAAAACGGCTTGCTTAAACTGCCAATGCGCAGATGACTCAACGCAGGGAGCGAAAAGGCTTCCAATTTGCACACCATCTGCACCCAGTGCCATGGCGGCATACATGGCTTCACCCGAGCCAATACCTCCGGCAGCAATAAGCGGCATTTGAATTTGGGGACGCAACTGCGGAATTAACACCATGGTGGTTGTTTCCTCAGCACCATTATGGCCACCTGCTTCAAAACCTTCAGCTACGATAGCATCTACACCTGCAGCGGCGGCTTTTAAAGCAAATTTTGTGTTGGCAACAACGTGTGCAACCGTAACGCCCTCACTTTTAAGATAGCTGGTATATTTAGCCGGATTTCCGGCAGAGGTAAAAACAATTTTAACCTTCTCACGAAGAATTATTTCCAGAATTTCTTCGGTTTGGGGGTAAAGCAGGGGAATATTGACGCCGAATGGTTTTTTCGTGGCAGCTTTACATTCCCTGATATGTTTTTCAAGCACCTCAGGGTACATCGACCCAGCACCAATTAAACCCAGTCCGCCGGCATTACTTACCGCCGAGGCAAGTCGCCAGCCACTACACCAAATCATACCACCCTGAACAATAGGGTATTTGATACCAAACAGGGTAGAAATTCTATTTTTTATCACGTTCGCTACGACATTACGTTTATCATTTCTTTTACTATTTGGTTGACGCCCTCATCAATCTCGGTGATGGTGGCATCGAGCATATAGCAGGGCGTTGAAAACACGTTAAAGTGCTCATCCCAAATTACTTGTCCGTGGGTGGTGGCTTTATGCGTGCCGCCCATGGTTTCAATGGCTTCTATTGTTCCCTTATCATTACCAATGGTAACTTCCACACCTTCAAGTATTTTAGCAATCATGGCTGGGGCAACACACAGAGCGCCAATGGGTTTTTGGGCTGTAGCCATTTCAAAAACGACCCGTTCTACTTCGGGGGTAACTTTGGCTGTGGGGCCTTCGATGGCCAATGGAAACAAGTTTTTGGCGACGCCAAAACCACCTGGGAAAATCAGCGCATCGTATTCAGCAGCCGAAAAATCGGTAAGCCGCTTGATATCACCGCGGGCAATGCGTGCGGCTTCAACAATAACATTTCTGGCTTGATGCATTTCACTTCCATCCAAATGGTTCACCACGTGGTGTTGCAGGATGTCAGGCGCAAAACACTGATAGGTAGCACCTTGTTTAGCAATAGCTAGCATGGTTAAAACAGCTTCTTGAATTTCAGCTCCATCATACACACCACATCCGGCCAATACAACAGCAAATTTCTTTATTTTCATGACGGTATAGTTATAACTTCACCATCATGGCATGTCGTACAGACAGTTGTTAATCAGATTAATAAATCAGGATTTTGCCTGAATTAATTCTGTGTGCCACAATCAGGGAAGTAAGTCCAATATTCTATCTGCTAAAATATGGAAATTTTTCCATCCTGTATTCCATTCGTCTATTTATCCTGATTTTCGGTAAAATGATTCATCTGGTCTTGCCCATAGTTACAAGCGACATAGCTAAAAACACGTTTTTTTATTTCCTGCCTTAAGTTATGCTGCTTTCAATATCTTTGTCGCCCTGAACCAATTCGTTGCTTATGTTTAAAAATATCCCACATACTTACGTTATTATTTTCTCGATAATTATTTTTTCGGCAATACTCACATGGATTATTCCCGGAGGGGAGTATAACCGGCAAATGGTTGAAGTGAATGGTATTGAGCGAACGGTAATCGACAAAGACTCGTTTCATCACGTAGAGAGTAACCCTCAGACCTGGCAGGTTTTTTCGGCATTTTTTGTGGGATTTAGCAATCAGGCAGGTATAATTGTTTTTATTTTGATGATTGGTGGTGCTTTTTGGATTGTAAACAGCACCAAAGCCATCGACATTGGGATTCTTTCCTTTTTAGAGACGGCAAAAAAGCTCGAAAAATATCGACTACTTAGAAACCTTGGGGTAAACAACATCATTATTACCTTGGTTATGTTGGTTTTCAGTGTTTTTGGTGCCGTTTTTGGCATGAGCGAAGAAACCATTGCCTTTATTATTATCCTTGTTCCACTTTCTATTTCGATGGGTTACGATAGCATTGTGGGAGTAAGCATGAGTTTTGTAGCAGCTGGTTTGGGTTTTGCAGGAGCAGTGCTAAACCCGTTTACCATTGGCATAGCTCAGGGCATTGCCGATTTGCCTCTGTTT
>CAYWNI010000277.1:3255-4519 GCA_964459525.1 uncultured Lentimicrobiaceae bacterium
TTTTCAGGTTTTGGATATAGGCTATTCAGTTGGTTTGTAATCAATTTGGTCGGAATAACCTGGATACTTATATACGCAGGCAAGATTAAGGCAAACCCCAAGCGATCACCTGTTTACGAGTCGGATGCATATTGGAGAAAGCATGTTGAAGTATCCGAACAAGAATTCAAATTTCATACACCACGATTAGCTTGGGCGGTATTTTTAGCAACTACGGTTGTGTTGAGCATTTTTGCAGTGGTTTATCCCCAAACTACCATGTCGATTGGGAATGCAACACAAACCTTGCCCATGTTGCCTATAGCGGCTTTTTTATTTTTCGTGATGGGACTTGTAAGTCTGCGTAAATCGATACATTTTTTTATTCTGAACCTGTTGTTGTTTACCATTGTATACCTCATTATAGGCGTAATGGGTTATGGTTGGTACATCGAAGAAATAGCCAGTTTATTTTTGGCGATGGGTCTGCTTTCGGGAGCCGCCATGAACTACAATGCCAACAAGGTTACTAAACTATTTATAGAAGGAGCGGCTGACATACTTTCGGCGGCGATGGTGGTTGGACTTGCCGGAGGTATTTTGGTAATTCTCGAAGACGGACGCATCATCGACACCATTCTTAACGGCGTGGCTGGATGGATGGAAGGTATGGGCAAGTTTGGAACAGTTACCGTGATGTATGCCATCCAAAACATGATCAATGTTATTATACCAAGCGGGTCGGCCAAGGCTGCGCTCACCATGCCTGTAATGGCACCTTTTTCCGATTTGGTAAATTTATCGCGTCAGGCTACCGTTATGGCTTTTCAGTTTGGTGATGGATTCACAAACATGATAACACCAACTTCAGGGGTACTTATCGGTGTTTTAGGCGTAGCCAAAATACCCTACGATCGTTGGGTAAAATGGATTTGGCCATTTATGCTGGCTTTAATTGTTTTGGGGTGGCTTTTACTTATTCCAACCGTTACGCTTCAGCTCGATGGATTTTAGCAGGTTTTTGCGTAAATAAAAACCAAGATTATGGGGTTTCTTAAAAAATTGAAAAATCAATTGTTAGACACACTCTAAATAAGAAATGCGTTATGCTGTTAGTATTTAATTTATTACATTTGCCACCTTGTTTTAAAATCGCTTGCTAGTTAAATAATTGAATGATAAGGATATTCGTTAAGCACCTAAACTAAATATTTTTACTAAAGAACGAAACATCCGCAACAATCTAAAAGTTACAAACACTAATAATATTATAAAAGGATGAAGG
>CAYWNI010000278.1:0-4495 GCA_964459525.1 uncultured Lentimicrobiaceae bacterium
AACTGCGGCATGTAATTCTGGTGCCGGGAAATTTTCCCGGCATTTTTTTTATGAAAAAGAATCGAAACAAAACAAAATGGGTTTTACTAATTTTTAGTCTTTTGGCTTTGTTGTTATTTGGGTTTTTAGCAAGCTTTTATTATTTAAACACCGCTCCTGAAACCGAAATTCAAAATGCGCTGTTGAGCTTGTCGGCAGCTAAAAATTATCAGGCTGACAGATTTGCTAAAGAAAACTATCTGAAAGCGGAAAAAGTTTTTAAGAAAGCCATGACGGAATGGAAGGTGCAAAACGAAAAATGGTTTGTGCTACGCGATTATGCGCAAATACGCGTATGGGCTTCTCAGGTGGATTCAATTTGCAAAGTTGCCATAGGTGAGGCCAACACCGAAAAAAAAGAAGTGGAGAATAGCCTTACAGCTGTTCTTGTTGGTATAAAAGAGCAAATTGATACTTTCGAAAGGGTTTTCTGGAACCTACCACTCGATAAATCTACTTTTAAAAAATTTAGCGAAGGACGCTTGAATTACAACGAGGCAATGGAGGCCCAAAGTCAGGGGTCAATTTACGGTGCTACACAACTTGCTCAAATCTCCAAAAAACTTGTAGAACAGTCTGCAACAAAAGCAGAACTGTTTTTAAGTCAATACTTTAATGATTATAACCTTTGGCAAAAACATAAACAACTGGCACTCGAGCTTTCACACAAAGGAAAAACGGTTGTTTACATAAACAAATTAGCTTCAACTTGTTCCGTTTATAAATCAGGCAAAACACTCGCCACTTTTAAGGCCGAATTTGGAAAAAACTGGATTGGCGACAAAGTTAAAATGGGCGACAAGGCTACCCCAGAGGGTGTATACAAAGTGGTTAAGAAAAAGAGCGGTAGCGAAACCAAGTTCTACAAATCCTTGCTGCTAAATTTTCCAAATGACGAAGACCTTGCTCGGTTTGAGAAACGGAAATCTAACGGATCCATTCAAAAAAACACAAAGATTGGTAATTTAATCGAAATACATGGACACGGGGGAAAAGGTGTGAATTGGACGGATGGATGTATTGCACTGACTGATGAAGACATGGACGTTATTTTCGACTATTGTAGGGTGTCGACAGCAGTTATAATTGTGGGATATGACAAACCCCTTGAGGACTACCTAATGGAAACCAAAAAATGAAATTAAAAGTCCTTATAATCAATTTTTCCATTGTTGCTGGCTCCTTAATATTAGCTATAGTGGCGTACGCGGTTACAAATCTCATCATAACTCCGTCCTTTCAAAATCAAGTATTTCAGCAGAAATTATGCTCCACAATTTCGTTAGATAGTTTGCCGGCTGATATTCCAAACATTAAACAATTAGCAGCACAGGCAGCTGTATTGAAATCCAAATTGAATAAACTAAACCCAGGCAAACAGTATCTCGTTATAAACACCAGCGAAAACACCTTTAAACTCTATAAAAACGGGACTCTTTTACATGGCGGTATTTGTTCAACGGGAAGTTACACCGAGCTTGAAGTGGAAGGGAACAAATCGTACAAATTTGAAACGCCAAGAGGGGTTTTTACCATTAAAAGCAAGATCGTTGATCCAGTTTGGAAAAAACCTGATTGGGCTTTTGCTGAAGAGGGGTTGCCTATCCCTCCTGCCAATCATGAATCACGCTTCGAATATGGAGTGCTTGGCGATTACGCCCTAAATCTCGGAAACGGATACCTTATCCATGGCACGCTATATCAGCGATTTTTAGGAATGCCGGTTACACATGGTTGTGTGCGCTTAGGTGATGCCGATCTAAAACTTCTGTATGAGGAACTGTCCGTTGGAACAAAAGTATTTATCTATTAACAAAATGATAAACAGACTATTTAATCAGAACAGCTATTTGAAGTCTGCCATTTTTGCGGTGGTAATTGTATCTATTGTATTGGTTTTATCCATATCTCAATTGATTTTCGGCTATCAATCGGCATCTAAAAGTGGCAAAATAGTTAAGACCTCAGCCAGCACCGGTAATAAACCTGACACAAGGCAAAATCAAGATGAAAAAGACCTGCGCAAGGAAATGCAATGGATGGAAAACCAACTGGCTATTTCAGTAGCCGACTCCATGAACTTAGGTATAAATCTGAATGACAGTGTGATACAGCTAAATTTCAAAGGTCTCTCGCTTATTAGCAGCGATATTTACGGGATATATCCTAAGAACTTTTTGAAAAACATATCTGGAAATGAATACGCTTACTTTTTTGGCAAACCCCTGAATGTGGAAAAAAGTTGGAGTAATGTCAAAAAACGGAAATTCAGGAAGATAAAAGTGAATTCGACTGGCGACCACCAAGTGTTGGATACGGATGAGTTGAAACCCGATTTATTTGTGTGGGAGTTTAGTCTCGACAACAACCTGAACTTTGTTTTTTTTGGAATATCATCTGATACCCTGGTCAATGAGCACTCTTGTTACAATGATGTTTTGCGCTATCGTTTTAAAGTGTTAACCTCTCCCCTTTTCAAACCATACAATCCTACTATTTTTATTTGGATATCTGACAGAGATGCACTGTCAATTTTTCAGGCACTACCTGAAAAGCCTAAAATGATCGTTCAGAACTAACAAAAAAAATCTACTGGAATTGCTTCCAGCAGATTGATTATTAGGATATTATTCAGATATTATTTGAGCACTCCTTTTCCTATCACCAGTCGTTGAATCTGGTTAGTACCTTCATAAATTTGGCATAGTTTGGCATCGCGCATCATTTTTTCGACCAAGAAGTCGGTAGAATAACCTTCGCCAGCCATCACCTGAACAGCATCTGTAGTAACTCTCATGGCTACATCAGAGGCATAAAGTTTTGCCATTGCCGAAAGTGTATTGGCGCTTTTTTGTTTGGTATCGAAAGCCCAGGCTGCGTTCCATGTCATTAAACGGGCAGCTTCGATTTCGGTAGCCATATCAGCAATCATAAAACTCACACCTTGGTTAACGGTAATCGGTTTGCCGAACTGGATCCTGTTTTTCGCCCAGTTCTTCGAGGTTTCATAGGCTTCACGGGCATTACCCACACTAAGTGCAGCAACCCCTGTTCTTGTTCTTTCAAATGTTTTCATGGCTAACAAAAAGCCATGTCCTTCGCCACCAATTCTATTTTCAATCGGAATTTCAACATCATGAAATTTGAATTCGGTTTGAACCGAAGCCCTTTGTCCCATTTTTTTAAGGTCAGAAACAATTTCCACACCTGGTGAATTTGTTGGCACCACAAATGCTGTTAGGCTTCGTGCTCCCTTTTCGGGATCGGTAATAGCAAACACCGTAATAAACGAAGAAACACTACCATTGGTGATGTACCTTTTATGACCGTTCATGATATACTTGTCGCCATGAAGAATGGCCTGTGTTTTGATTCCGGCTACATCCGATCCGGCATTGGGTTCGGTAAGGGCGTAGGCAGCAACACTTTTTTCTTCATTTATTTGGCCAAAAAAGCGCTTTTTTTGTTCGTCGGTTGCACCTATGTACAACGGGGTTAATGCCAATGTGTTGGCATCCATACAAATACCAATACCAACGCAACCAGCGCCCAGTTCTTCGGAAGCAAGGGCTGTTTCAAATATTGAATGTTCGTGGCCTCCATAAATTTTGTCCATAGGGCCGTTCATCATGCCTTCGGCGTAGGCTTGCTTTACAACATCCCAGGGGAATTCAGCAAGTTCATCATATTTTCTGGCGTTTGGCCTGAGGTAACGGTTGGCAAAATCGCGAACTTTTTCCTGAAGTTCAATTTGTTTGGGTTCGAGTGAAAAATCTACCATACTGCGGTTTGTGTTAATGAATGAAAAGTGTTGCAATTATTCGACCCCGAAAATAGAAAAAATTATTGTTGCGCCATCACATTTTACGTAATTTCGTGCAATATTTCAGTTATTTATAGTCTGTTATAAAATAATTCGGCTGGCAACAACCCGACAACTTTACATTTCTTTTTGAAAAATGGATTACTATTCGTCGTTAAAAGCTGGGTTCAGCACTTATTTACTACTTGAACGTGGGATGTCGGTTAATACCTTAGAGGCGTACCTGCACGATTTGGATTTGCTATTTCGTTACCTGTCCGACAGCGGCTTTGCCGGAAACACCGAGTCGATATCGCTCCAACATCTGCAATCGTTTCTTGTTTTTATAAATGAATTGGAATTGGGAGCATCAACGCAGGCTAGGGTAATTTCAGGAATTAAAGCCTTTTTTAAGTATCTGCTTGAAGAACGCCTGATAACGACAGACCCGACAGAATTACTTGAATCGCCACAGGTTGGTAAAAAATTACCCGAGTTTCTTTCAATTACTGAAATAGAAGCATTGTTAAGTAAAATTGACTTGTCGACAAGCACTGGCGAACGTAATAAAGCCATCGTGGAAACGCTTTATGGTTGTGGTTTAAGGGTTTCGGAGCTGATAAACCTTAGGGTTTCTGATTTGCGTTTAAAGGA
>CAYWNI010000279.1:0-4457 GCA_964459525.1 uncultured Lentimicrobiaceae bacterium
CTGATCCCCTAACATAGGGCACGGTATCAAGGATCGTTCCGTCACCGCCTACCGAAAACAACATGTCAGCTTGCTGAACAACCTCTTCGTGTGTACTAAAAGTACCGGGAGGCTTACGAAACTCAATTGCCCCTGCAATCGACTTAAGATAAGGCGCATACACAACAAATTCTATTTCAGTTTCATAAAGCACATCCAGCAGCAACTGCAGAAATGATTTCTGAAAATCAAAATATCCCTTACCAAAAAGTGCAATTTTCATACAATAGCGTTTTGCCTGACAAAAGTAATTTAATTACCATAGAACGACAGGGAGATGTCAGGCTAATTAACTGAAAACGCATATAATTAACGTTTTTTAACGGGAAAAGATGGCCTAAATTGGAGCCACAAAATTAATAAATGCGCCGGTTTTTCTTTGCTTATTTACGGTAAATTCAAACCTGATAACAACATCATAGTATGTCACAAAATCTATTCCTACTCCTGTCCCCCACAATAGCTGATTTGAAAGCGGATTTATTGCTCCTCTGTAAATATCGCTGGCATAGCCCAAATCGAAAAATAAATTGGCATACAAAGCAAAAAACACCTCACTAAACTTCTCAGATTTTATCCAAGGAATCTGATATGTTTTCTGGGGTATAATCTCAAATTTCAGATTAGATTTAAAAACGCTGTAGTTCTGGCCGTCAACAACATAGAGTTCGTATCCCCGGACATCCAAATCGTTGTATCCCAAACCAGAGGAGAGAAAATAAGGCCGATCGCGATCGCCCGAAAGCTTGGCGGCAAAATTATAGGCGAAATACCAGCGTTTGTAGAGCGGGAAAAAATGATCAAAACTGGCACTAACCCACAATAAATCAACACCATCATCAAATACTACTAAACCCAATTTTCGTATCTGGGCATCAAAATAGTAACCATTAAGAGGATATGGCTTATAGTCGCGGAAATCGAGCTTAAAGGTATAATCGAGTTGAAAATACCGACACAAAGTACCACATGAAAAATTGGGATTTAGCGTTAAAAGCGTGTCCTGAAACTGGTAGTGGTAGTAACCTGCGCCAAAATTATGTAGATCGTTAAAACCGGGGCGCAAGGTATAGTTAAAGGTTCCAAAATAAAACTTCCGAGCGTAATCAATTGCTGAATGAAAAAAAACCTGCTCGTTATCAACAGTTTCATAAGCAAACTCGTGGTTGTATTGCATTCCTCCGGCAACAGCAACACCTGTCACCTGTTTTTCGTTTAGGTAAGGAATCGTCCACCGGAATGCCAAACGCATATCGTAACCCGTTTGCACGATAATATTCAATCGTTCCATGCGCCCTCTGAAATTCTCAATACGAAGATCAACGCCATAATTCAACCTGTTCAAATCACCCTTTTTAAGCCAGGCGTTTAAATTGCGATCAGCAAACTGAAATATCGGGATAGGCCAAATATACCACCTCTCGACCACAGAAACCTGGATTTCACAGCTTTTCCCTTTTATAATTTTGGTAATGGTAACAAAATTAAAAAGAGACCTATTTAATAGGTTTTGCTTGCTTTTTGAGATCAGGCTATCGAGCTCTTTAGCGGAATAGTTATCACCTATATCAAACTCCAACTCGCGTAAGATTATATTGTCGCGCGTAATTTTATTACCTGTAAGCACGATGGTGTCAACAATAATTTGGGCATTATTCTGATCTTCTGACTGACTGGCCAACAAAACTCCTTGAAAAAAAAGCAAAAAAAACAGGCTGAAGCACACAACAAAGCGCATAACTACATTTTAAGGTAATTCATCAGCGAATCATAATTCTCTTTCAGATCTTCTTGGCTGATGTCTTCGCCAAAAGAAGCGCCAACATTGTAGCCATAACGGTCAAAAGTTCTGAGAATAAAGCTGATGTTTAGCAGGTTAACTTTAATAATGACTGTCAGCCGTGTGGAGTCGAAACCCGGAACAAGCAACACATTTAGAATTTTCGCATTGTTTGATTCAACAATATTGGCAATTTCAGTCAGGCTGTAATCAACCTCACTTGTCTCCAAAACGATAACCCCTCCGGGACTATCGGCCGAGATGCTGGAGGTAAGAAACTGAATCAGGTCAGCAATAGTAATACAACCTAAATAGTGGTTCTCTACATCAACTACAGGAATAAGCGTAAGCTTCTGCTTGCTTACCAAAGCGAGCAAATCATACACAATTTTGTCATCATTGATGTAGAAATCCTCGTAATGAATTAGCGCAGAAGAAATTGGTTGTGAAACATCAGCCAAGCCCAATAATTCTTTTTCAATAACTACACCTTGAAAATATCCCCGATCAACAACCGGGAAATGCGACGCCTTGTAATCGTCCATGCGGGCAAGTGCGTTACTTACCGTTTCCGTTAAACCCAGCGGCAGAATATCTTCCTTTATAAGTTGTCGTGCAATCATGCTACAAAACTAATACTTTGATTTAGATTAGACGTTTTTCATGGGCTACGAAACAATTTCATCCAGCATATTGAGGTAATTAATATACCGAAATTCAGCGATAACACCCTCTTCCAAAGCCTGTTTTATAGCACATCCCGGCTCATCCACATGTATGCAGTTATTAAAACGGCATTGGCTCATTAGCTGTCTGAACTCAGGAAACCGCTGCCCCAGCTCAGTTTTCTCAAATTCGACAAGCCCAAATTCTTTTATGCCCGGCGTATCAATAACAGCACCTCCAAATGAAAAAGGATACATGTGAGCAAAGGTGGTTGTGTGCGTTCCTTTATCATGTGCCGAGGAAATTGCTCCCGTTTTCAGATCTAGGTTTTTATCTATTTTATTGATGATGGCCGATTTCCCCACTCCTGAATGACCTGAGAGTAGGCTCACCTTTCCAGACAAAATACTGCGCACCTGATCGATATTGGAATCTTCTACCACAGAAACCGAAACACAATGATAACCAAGTTTTTCGTATGTATCCATTAAAAAATCAAGCTGAGCAATGTTTTCGTCGAGATACAGATCGGTTTTGTTGAACACGATAACCACAGGAATATGGTATGCCTCGGCAGTTACAAGCAAACGATCGATAAAACCTGTTGAAGTACGCGGTTTTATCAGCGAAGCCATCAACACCATTTGATCAATGTTAGCAGCGATAATATGAGAAGCCTTGGAGAGTTTCGTAGCCTTGCGAATCAAATAGTTTTTACGCGGTTCGATGCTGACAATATTGCCTACTAACTCATCGCCAATCACCTCAATAGCCACATGATCGCCCACGGCCACCGGATTAGTGGTTCGAATACCCTTAATTCTAAACACACCCTTAAGCCGACAGTCCAGAATATTTCCATCCTGAAGAAGCACAGAATACCAACTTCCTGTCGACCTAAGTACTGTTCCTAAATTTGTTACCTTACGCATAAACAGTATTATAAACCCGCATTAAATAATTTGGAAAAAGGTCTAAAATTACAAACATTTCTTATATTTGACCCCTGTTCTAACAAAAAGCCTTTTCTAATGACATTACCTTACTTTCTTTCGTTTGTTGTATCGCCCGTTGTTATTGTTTTACTTGTGGCCTATTTGCGCTTTAAGTTTTCAATCAAAAACATGAAAAACATCCAGATGGCTGTTATTTTAGGAATAGTAGCGGTAGCATTACTTATGATCACAAACTACCTAGCTGAACTACGCTGGCATGGAAACTACAACAACATGAGGCGCATGGCCTTTTTCGTTTTCATTGTAACGGCTTTCAGTTCCGAATTAGCTAAATTTCTTATTTTAAAAGCAAGATTTTATTCTTTAAAAACATTTACAGGCCCATTAGAAGGCATTATTTATTCTGTATTTATTAACCTTGGATTTGCTCTTGTGGCAGTTATTCTATACGCTTTTGACTTGCTTGGCCTTCCAGATAAAATCCACAATTCTTTATTGTTTTTATACGCTTACCCTTTTGCAAGCATCATTTTCGGGATATGCATGGGATTTTTTGTGGGCATGGGCAAAATGCGGAGAAATGGCTTTATCGACAATAGCACAGGTCTTTTTGTTTCCACCTTTTTCCATGGATTGTTTTATTTTGGTTTCATCACCTCCGACATCCGTTTGCTAATATTCACCGCTATTGGTTTCATCGTTATTGGGGTTACTCTTTTAGTAAAAAGCGTTTCAAAACAACTGGAACGAAAATAATCAGGAAATAAGTTTAAAAAGTTTTCCAGGCAGGCTTTTCACCAAGCCTTCAAATTCAAGATTCAAAAGTGCGCTAGCCACTTTAGATGCTGGCATATTGGCTTTTACTATTAAACTGTCCATGCCTACCGCTTGTCGCGAACTGAGTAATTCCATTAATTTTTTTTCTTCGTCTGTAAGCACCACGAATAAGCTTCTTTGTGCTTTAGCAGGTTTTTTAAGGTCGTCCCACCCCATGATGTAAGAAACATCTCTAATTG
>CAYWNI010000280.1:0-4450 GCA_964459525.1 uncultured Lentimicrobiaceae bacterium
CGCTTCGGGTTGGCACTGGAATTTTGTTGTACACTTTTGTATAGGCTTTCTCTGCCGCTTTGTAGGCGGGTAAGTCGATTGGGCAAACATAGGCCTGTCCGCCGTGCAGAGAATCTACTTTGACTTTTACAGACGGTGGTGCGATGCTGGCGAAATAAGATTCAAACATGCGTGCAATTTTCTCGTGATCCTGATTGGGTACCAGTCTGGAAGAAATCTTCGCAAAAGCTTTTGATGGCAATACTGTTTTGGCACCTTCGCCGGTATATCCACCCCAAATGCCGCAAACGTCAAATGAAGGACGTATGCCGGTTCGTTCGATGGTGGTATAGCCTGTTTCGCCGGAAACTTCGGCAATGTCAATCGCTTTTTTGTATTCGTCAAGACTAAATGGTGCTTTATTGAGTTTTTCGCGTTCTTCTGGTGTGGACTGCAGCACATCGTCATAAAACCCGGGCATGGTGATGACATTGTTTTCGTCTGTCATGGAAGCAATCATTTTCGAAAGCACGTTGATAGGGTTGGCTACGCCGCCGCCGAACAACCCTGAGTGCAGGTCTCTGTTTGGTCCGGTAACCTCAACCTGCCAGTATGCTAAACCGCGCAAGCCAACGGTAATTGAAGGAATGTCTTTGGCGATCATGCCTGTGTCAGAAACTAAAATAATGTCTGCTTTAAGCATGTCCTTGTTTTCATCGCAGAAAGCGCCGAGGCTTACTGATCCGATTTCCTCTTCTCCTTCGATCATAAATTTCACATTCACCTTTAAGTTGCCTGTGCTAACAAGTGCTTCAAAGGCTTTTACATGCATAAATCCCTGACCTTTATCGTCATCAGCTCCACGCGCATAAATATGTCCATCACGAATTTCGGGTTCAAATGGGGGGCTTTTCCAAAGTTCTATAGGGTCAACGGGCATAACGTCATAATGAGCGTATACCAAAACTGTGGGGAGTTTTGGGTCGATTATTTTTTCGGCGTACACTACAGGGTTTCCTTTTGTAGGCATTACTTCAGCCTTGTCAACGCCTGCTTTTAGCAGGCTTTCTTTGTAGTGATTTGCAGTTTTGATCATATCCGGTTTATGATCTGAAATTGAGCTTATCGAGGGAATACGAATTATCTCAAAAAGTTCATCCATAAAACGGGCTTTGTTTTCTTCGAGAAAGGTTTTTACTTTTTCCATGTTTTTGTGTTATAAATTATATGGCCGTAAAGTTACATAAAACTCGGTATCTAAAGCCTTGTTTTTGAGGTATGGGAAATACCTAAAATTAGAATAAATTTAAATTCAGGGAGTTAAGTTGTCGTTATTTGGATTTTTTAACGATTGCTGGCGGTACCATTCAAATAGGGCTAATGATAGGGCATGGGTAACGTTGAGTGAGTATATCTCGCCAGGAAGAGGAATATAGGCAATGTGGTCGGCCATTTTCATCAGTTGTGGGGATATTCCATATTGTTCATTGCCAACAATAAACGCTGATTTTGAAGGCAAAGGGAGGTCGTAAATATTTTTTGATTGTCCAGCTGTTTCCAATGCAATTAGTGTGTAATCAAGAGGAATAAGTGCTTTTAAGCTTGCGTGATCTGTTGTTTTCCAGTTTGTTTTGTCGTAGGCGCCTGATGCTGTTCGTTTTATTTTCCATGTTTTAAAGGTAAACGGGTCTTCGGTAACGAAGAAGGTTTGTGCTGCCCCAATGTTGCCTGCTAGGCGCATGATAGAACCAATGTTTTCAGGTGTTCTTATGTTTTCGGCAATAATAACTGGACGGCTTTGGTTCGCATAGAACTCATTTGTTTTAAGCGACCGAAACAAATCGACAGAGCTGATTGAATTTTTCATGATAAAAAAAAGCCTCGCTTTAAGTAAAGCGAGGCTTTTGGATTCAATTTGATTATTGAATTAAAATTTTCTGTGTTGTTGAACCGTTTTTCGTGTCTATTTGAATAAAATAAACGCCGCTTTCGAGTTCGCTAACATTGATCTGGTTGGTTACATTGTCAAATACAACCTGACCTATGGTGTTGATCAGTCTAACATTGGTAACATCACCATTTGAGTTGATATTTAACATGTCGGTTGCTGGGTTAGGATAAACCACAACAAATTCTTTTTCGCCATTTTCGTTAATACCAACAGTTACACTGATAAGCACGTTGATGCTGATCATTTCCTGAACAGGATCGTTACTTCTGATAAGTAAAGCACCTTCGTATACATCAGATTCCAAGCCAGTAGCATCAAGAACGATGTCTACATCCTGACTGCCTTGAGGTTCTAATGTAACAGTTTCAGGAACAGTTGACATCCACTGAACAATTGGGTCTCCGGTTAAATTGGCACGGATGTTCCAGTTGTAGTTTAAGTCTGGGTTGTCGCCAAGATGACTCCAGCCTGGACCGGTTGAAATCCAGTCGCCGTTAGGATTAGCAGGACCTGCGTCGCAGCCGGGGGCATATGTGCCGCCAGCGGCAGACATCCACCAACCTACCCAGATGTCTTTTCCGGTAATGAAGATTGGGTTGTCGAGCACAACAGTATTCCAGCTATTGGCTACGCCTGTAAATTCTTGCTCAAGTAATGGTTCACCTGGGCCAGGTGTTAGCATAGAACCCATATCATAAATCTGGATTTTAGCTGCTGTTACTGGGTCGTTAATATATACATCAACTGAGTAGATGTGCATACCTATATAAGGTTTAATCATCTCAACTGGGAACATGGCAGAAACGCGGTATTCATAGTCCACATCGCGTCCAATAGCGGAAGCGTTATCTCCATCATAGTTTAGTATAACGTCGCGATTAGCTGGGTTTTCATTGGCTGGTGAATAGTTAGGTGCAGCCAGATACTCGCTTGAGCGAACTTTTGCAGAATGCATTCCGGCAGGTTCTATATCCAAAGCTTTTGTTCCAACTTCGTAGGTAGGAATGAACTCGGCATACAATTCAGATTCTCCTGAGTTTGAAACATTACGTGTAACGGTAGTAGTGTTTCCTTCTTCCAGTACAGTTGTGATGGGGCTTGTTGTTACATTGATTATCGGGTTGGTTACACCTGGATCGAGAACGATAAAGGCTACATCGTCAAAATAGTATTTTGCAACATCACCTTCGGGAGCTCCGGCATACAGGTTAACGCCACCAATTTGTTTTGCACCAGGGTCGCCCTGAGCTTGCAAACTCCATTGCCATGAGGCAATTTCAACATCATCAATAAAGAAATAAGCTAAGTCTTCATCAAGGTCAATCCATGTTTCCATGTAAAACCAAGTGTCGTGTTGGAAAGTAAATGGAATTTCAGCAGGATCTCCTGCGTACATGTATCCGTTTTCGTTTCCTTCGGCAGCACCAAAATAAGCTTCGTAAGCCCATTCGGTACCGGGCAGTTCATAGTGTTGCATGTTGATGTAGCCACCAAATCCTGAAGGAACATAATACCAAATGCCAAAAATATAAGCACCTGAGGTTTTGTTTCCAAGTTTGAGTATTTGGTCGTTTACTGTACCACTAATTAAAACAGATTGTGTTGGACTGTGTGATTGATCGGCTGTAACTAGACCATCCTCATCTCCACCTGGAGCATCTCCCCATGTTGTCCACCAATCTGGATCAGCTTGTTCGGCAAGTTTTACACCAGCCTCATAGCCTTCCATGTCATCAAAAAACAGGTAGTCGTAACCCGCTTTAATTTGTACGCCGTCGATTCCGGCTAAGTCACCGTCGTTGCCAATGTATTGCCAACCAACGATAAAAGGGTCTGTGGCGATTCCTGAAATGTCGATGCTTACGTAGTTCCATGCCCAGTCGGCAGCTGGATCAATTTCTTCGGCAGCATTCCAAAGTTCTGTCCAAGTAGTTCCGCCATCAATTGAAATATGACATTTTAACGTGGCGAATGGAAGCCAATTACCGCTAACACCTGCATAAAAATTAATCGACAATGGTTCTTCGCCGGCAGCATCAATTACTGGGGTCATAATCCATTCGTTCTGATCTTCACCCACCCATGGTACCATGGCTGAAAAAAGACTGTTTGGGTCAACAGTGTTAAAATTGTTGCCTTCAGGGTTTGTTTGAATCCATGTGTTACCAGCATTCATAATTTCCTGAGTCCAACCGTTAGGCAAGAAGTCGGTGTCAAAACCTTCTTCAATAAAAACGGAACGTGAAGCAGTTTTTTGCGGAATTACAGGTGCTTGTTGCACTGTGCTACTGCTTTTTAAGCCAAGCGCCTGTGCTTTTGTCATCACTGTATTTTGTGCATTTACAGCACCAAAAGTGAAAACTAAGGCGATAGCCAGAGTAATAAAACGTGAAAGGTGTTTCATGATTTTGATATTTAGTTAACAATAATTATTCATTAAGTTGACAAATATAAGAAAACTCATTAAATGAAACATGAGCATGATAATCGGGGGGTACCGTTTTTAATTTCTCTTGGCTT
>CAYWNI010000281.1:0-2406 GCA_964459525.1 uncultured Lentimicrobiaceae bacterium
ACATATCATCTTCAATAAGCAATATTTGTTTCAAGATTTCCATATATTTAGGTATTTACCTCCCTAAAGGGCAAAACTACGTTAATTGTGGTACCTACATTCAGTTGGCTTTGAATTTCAATGGTTCCTGAATGCATATCCACGCAACGCTTCACCACCGACATGCCCATTCCGGTGCCTTTAATGGCAGTGGCATTAGCTCCCCGGTAAAAATTATCAAATACTTTTCGGACATCTTTTGCCGACATGCCTATGCCGTGATCGGTCACGGTGAAGATGATGCTTTTTTTCGGAATAAGCTCTACCCTAAGTTCAACTGGTTGCTTATCCGAAAACTTCAATGCGTTGATAAGAAGGTTTCTGACCATATGTGTGATTAATAGTCCGTCCATGATCACTTTCCCATCTGTCAACAGGTTGGTCAGGCGAAGGCGGTTTTGATAGGCGGCAAGTGTTTGTAACTCATTCACCAGATTTTGAACAAGTTGATGCAAATCAAGCGGTTTTGGATGAAACTCCAGGATGGTTTTGCTGTCGAGCATCTCAAAATTCTTAAGCATGGAAAGCAGGTTATCCACTCCGCTACTAATGTATTGCAAGGCTTCGTTGCGCATGTCCGGTGTCATTTCATCGTTCAAATCACGCAACATTTGGGTATTCGACGAAATAATGGCCATGGGTGTCCTGAATTCATGATTCACGGTAGAAATCATCTGTGTTTTAAGCTGGTTCAACTCCTTTTCCTGTTCCAACAGTTGATTTACCCGTTTTTCGCTTTCGCGGATGACGTGGTTTTGGCGACGAATTTTTCTAAAAAGCATAAAAATATACACCAGCATCAGCAACAACAAGCCTCCGGCAATGCCAATCATGTAGAGGGCCGTCAAACGGTTTTGGCTGGTTTGCTTTTCAGTGGAAAGCTCCAACTTACTTATCGACAGCTCATCCAGCTTTTGATTTAGTTCAAACCGATTTTTCAAGTTGGCAATTTTCAGTTCGGATTCGGCCTGATAGGCCGAATCTTTTGCTGTTTCGTACCGAAGTTGGTATTGATAGGCTTCGGTTGGATTGCCAGTTAAATAATAGTACTCGTTTAAGGATTTGTAAGCATCCATCACAATTTTTCCGGCATTGATTTCTTTGGCCACAGCCAATGCTTGTATCAGTAAGGGTGCTGCATTCGAATACTTCAACTGATGAAGGTACAACACCCCCAGCGAATGATAAAAGGCTGCCAGATCATATTTATTACCCGTTTGCTCGCTCAGTCTGATGGCCTCTAAAAGTAGGGGCTCCGCCTGACTCACCTTCCCCTGTTCCACATAAACGGCGCTCATTCTTTCCATTACATGTGCTTTCGACGTAAGATCCTGCTGTTTGTCGGCTTCCTCCAGGGCTTTGCGATAGTAATCAAGGGAAGTTGTGTATTGCTTTAACAAATGATTGTCTTGTCCCATGTTGATCAGGGCAATCAGATAATTGTAGGTGTCGTTCTGACTGATGGCGGTTTCAAGGGCTTTCTCGTGATATTCAAGAGCTTCGTTATAGTTGCCATACTTCGAATAAACGGCCCCAATATTATTCAGGGAGTAGGCCAGCTTTTCCGTCAACTGGTGCTCCTTACGAATTGTATAGGAACGGATAAAATAGTCCAGTGCTGTTTTATCATCACCCAGAAAATGATAAACGGCCCCGATATTGTTCAGTGCAGCAGCTTCTCGATCGAGCCGTTTTATTCTTTCAGCAATGTCTTTCACCTCTTCAAAATTTTGCAAAGCTTCAAAATATCGCCCCATTTTCATATAAACACTCCCCATATTGGTGGCAAAATAAATAACTCCCAGTTGGTCGTTCATGATGCGGCTAACGTATTTAGCCGAATCGGAATAATCGATACAGGACATCAGATCGCCCGTGGTTTCGTCAATACTGCTTAACAGATCGTAGGCATCTGCAATAAAGTACTGATTATTTTTTTGTTTGGCCAAGTTCAACATCACATGGGCGTACCACCTTGCAGAATCCAACTGCTGGGGCATAAACGACCGTGCTGTTTTTTTCATAGAAATAAATTGGAGACTATCGTAGTTTGATGCCGATAACCTATTCAAGCTGTCACCAGTGGTGATTGATGATACAGACAACTCTACAAAACCCAAAAATAAGACGAAAAAAAACAGTATTGGCTTCATGGGCACAAGTTAGGCAATTTGTTGAAAGCCGGAAGACGTGCAGGTTAATTTAGAGTGTATGATAAACAAGCTGACGAGCAGGATGTTTCAAAACAAAAAACCACCCCGATGACACAAGTGCGCAACGGGATGGAGTTAACCAAACATCCTACCTTTTGGTAACTATTTTTCAGAAATCAGTTTTAACAACTGTTCTATTTTTTCGTTTTGGGCA
>CAYWNI010000281.1:2506-4404 GCA_964459525.1 uncultured Lentimicrobiaceae bacterium
TTTTCGATGGGATGGTCGATCAGGACAATATTTGTTTTCCATCGCTCATCCGAAAAAGTATTCCAAGCATTGGCGCGGGCAGAAGAACCGTCACCACTAGTGCCAACCTGTAGACGATAAGCAGGAGTAGTTTCTCCAACTCCAATTCCAAAATTTCCATCTTTCAAAATAACACTACCTCCATGGTAAAGAAAAAGATTGTCATTGTCGTTGTTATATCCAAAGGCACCACCATAAGCACCGCTATTACTAAACATTACCTCAGATAATCCTGTTGTGCCGTCTATAATTATTCTGCCTAATCCTGATTCATTTTTCACCTGTAAATTTCCTCTTACGTCTAAGGCTTCGTTAGGTGCAGCAACGCCAATACCAACTTTATAAGTAGTTAAGCCAATACCGGTCCCATAAATGGTATTTCCAATATTGAGCTGATTAGAACCAGTTGTTACCGGAGCCGATACATCATAACCAATAAAAATATTACTAGAACCACTTGTTAAGTTTAATGCCGCATATCCACCCAAGGCTACATTGTAGTTACCACTGCTAAGGGAAAAAAAACTATTTTCACCTAAGGCAGTATTGCTAGTGCCTGATACGAGATTATACATTGAAGCGCGTCCAATTGCTGTAGAACCGAGTGCGGAAGTTGAGTTGCTTAGGGATGCAACTCCCATAGCCGTATTTGCGATTCCAGTAATATTATCATTCAACGCCAAATGGCCAACAGCAACATTAAACCCCCCTTCAGTATTTAACATCAAAGCATACGTTCCGATAGCGGTATTATATGACCCGTCGGTGTTAGCAGACAACGATTTAGTTCCAACGGCTGTATTGTTTGTTCCCGTATTGTTAGAAGGAGTTGTGCTCCCTTTTAGCGCTCCCCATCCAATAGCAGTATTATAAACATCTAATACTGTGGTTGAGTTGTTAGCATAGTACATCGCCTCGAAACCAATAGCTGTAGATTTGCCACCTGCAACGTTTGAAAATAGAGCCCCATTTCCAATGGCAGTATTTTCATTTCCAGTAGTATTAGACTGTGACGAACTTACACCAACTGATGTATTACTATCTCCACTTGTATTTGATGTCATAGCTGCATCACCTATTGCAGTATTGTATCTTCCGGTATTATTTGCAGCTGTAGTACTTCCTCTTAATGCCATAGAACCTAGTGCTGTATTGTATGTAAATCTACCTTCACCACGATTATCAGCGTAACGCATGGCATGATATCCAATAGCGACGGAGCGGCTATTACCGACATTTTCATAAAGTGCGAGATTTCCAAATGCTGTATTATAATATCCACCTTCATTATTAGCCAGCGAAGCAGAACCAGTTGCAGTATTCTCCTGACCTGTTGTATTGTTTGTTAAACTAGAATTGCCCACAGCAGTATTAAGTGAACCATTCGTTATTTCAGTTAATGCCCTATCACCAACAGCCGTATTATAAATGCCGGTGTTGTTCGCAGCAGTTAAACTTCCCCTAAGTGCATTATATCCAATAGCAGTATTAAAAGTAAATCTGCTAGTTGTACGATCATCGGCATAATACAATGCCCCTGAACCAACTGCCGTTGAACGAGAATTTGCAACATTTGATACTAAAGCACCATAACCTATAGCCACATTTTCTCTACCCGAAATGTTATTATAAGATGAAATACCTCCAACAGCGGTATTTGAATAACCCGTGGTGTTATTAAACAAAGACCTTTCACCAAATGCAGCATTTGCATTCCCTGTTGTGGTTGCATTCATCGCACCAGAACCTACTGCTGTATTGCGATCAGAACTGACGCTGGTTGCAAGAGCATCAGTACCTATGGCAACATTGATGTTGTCGCTGTAATCATCGTTTAAACCAGCATTTTCACCAATAAA
>CAYWNI010000282.1:0-4389 GCA_964459525.1 uncultured Lentimicrobiaceae bacterium
CCATTACATGCGAATAAGGGAGCAGTTCGCCCGACCCTTTTTCGCTTACCTTTCCGGATATCAGCCATTTGCGCTTTTCAGGTATGGCAACTTTGGCAGGAAAAATAACCAACACATCACCCTGCAATTCGTATTGAAGCGGCAGGTTGGTAATTAATATCTCAACTGCCTTTTCAACAGATGGATATTCGCCGGAAAGGGTAATTTGATAAACTGACAATGCCTTGTCGTTGAAGGAAATGCTTGCGTTAAAATTGTCGATCAGGCCAGTTAAGACCGTGTTTAAAGGTTGATTTTTGACAGACACTACCACCTCCTGCCCGTTCAGTTTAACGGTTATCCACAACAACGAAACAAACAGCAAAACAATATTTCTATACACTTAGTGGTCAGTTAGTAAACTCTATATACTTTCTCAGAAATTTTTTCAAACTGCAATCCAAAGGGTTTGCACAACAGTTCCAATACCTCCCCCACCTCACGCTGGCCCTGAAAATGGCCGGTATAAATAAGTTCCTGAGAAATACCCGTTTGGATGGTAACATTGTACTGGCGTTCAACCTCCTGAAAAACAGATGTCAGAGGAACGGAAGTAAAGCTAAATTTATTGTGAATCCAATCGGTTTGGTCATCCTTAGCGTTCAGTTTTTTTACCAGAATTTGTCCATTGGCTTGAATTTTCGCTGTATAATCAGGAATCAAAATAGCCTCTTTGTTGTCGGGAGAAACCACCCTTACTTTTCCTGTTACGCACACCACTTCGTAGTTTCCCGAACGAGCAAAAATGTTGAAACTTGTTCCCAACACCACCGTTTTTCCTGCTTCAGAAATCACACGGAAGGGACTTCCCTTTTGCACTTCAAAAAAAGCTTCACCCTCAAATTTGATTTCTCTGGAAATCCTCCACCACCATGGATGATAGGTGATTGTTGACTCGGCATTTAACCGAACTTTTGATCCGTCCGGAAGTTCACAAACCAGGTGTTGACCCGAGGAGGTTTGCAGGGTAGTGGCCTGAAAACGAAGTACTGCTGCCAAACCAATTAAAATGATCAGGGCTGCAGCCGCCGCCATCCAACGTCGGGGATGTATGAGTCGGGATTTACGGGAAGATGTCTCCTCCAACTTTTGCGATAAACGCTCCCAAATTTCCTCCTTCGATTGTGTATGTGGCACTTCTACCTTGGCGAGAAAATTCTCTAAGTCGTTTTGACTTAGTTTGTTGTTAATATGTAAATTTTTATCATTCAACGAATTATGTTTTTTCTTAAAAAATCGAGTCCCAATTTCATGCGTTTTTCAACGGCTTTTACACTTAACCCCAGAAGTTCGGCAATTTCGTGGTATTTGAGGTGATCCATGCGATGCATGAAAAAAACAACACGTTGCTTTTCTGGCATGGATAATAAAGCCTTATCCAGACTTTTTTGCATTTCTTCAAACTGTAACAATTCCTCTGGAGTTTGAACGATGTATTCGGGTTTGACCTGAAATGCAAAATTTTGATGGGTTTTCATTTTACGATAATGACTGGTAAACAAATCGCTTGAAATTTTAAAAAGCAAACCCTTAAATTTTCCTTCTGAAATGTCGAATTGCTTTTCCCAGAATTTGAGAAAGGTATCCTGAGCGATATCTGTTGCCAATTCATCATCTCCACAACGATAGAAAATATAGTTTCTCACCTCATCAAAATACACATCGAAAATATTTTTAAACTCCTCTTTTGTCAAAATCTGGCGTAATTGGCTAACAAAGGTAACATTAATGTAAAAAGAGCATTGCAAGAAGTTATTTCTTCCTGCAATCCCCTTTTAATAAATCAGCTATTTCTATGGTAACATAATGGTGTATATCACGCCATTAACAGTTACCGTAGCCACATTATCACAATCGCCTGATCCATAATCCAGTGTTCTAACAGGTCTTTCGGTAGGTGTTATTTCAATTATTCCGGACACAATATGTCGACACCCAAGCTCTTTGCGAAGCGGCTCCAACGTAATGCGTTGCCATATTTCACCATTAACTCTTATACCTTCAGAATTACCTGAAATCAGATAAACATCATCCCAAAGCGTGTAGGTATCAGCACCTTCAACCCATTCGCGGGTGCGAGAAGAATTCCAGCTAAAACTATCATCCGTATTGGCTATGAAAATAACCCCCACTACTTCTATTTGATACTCCAGATGGGCTTCGGTATTTAACCCCATGTTGGTCACCACCTTAGTTCCTTCCACTCGGTTATCATCCACATAATAGTCATTAAACCCATGAGTAATAACTGTTCCTTCAGCCCGATAACGGCCTGTGAAACTCACTTGTATTTGTCCTCGGCGATAGTGGCCATCGTTACACAAACAATTCTCGTCACCAAAATCGACAGTCATGGTTAACGGGAATGCCAATGTATCAAGCGTAACGACAGCACAATTGCCTAAAAACAAATGACTGGTCTCTTCCGATTTCAAGTTACTAGACTTCAGTGCATAGGCTTCATCTGAAATATTACTCACGTTTTCGTAAATCCTGTCGGCAAGGGTTTCATCACTTGCTGTGGAAGTATCAACTGAAGTTGATTCTGCATCTTTTTTACATGAGGTAAACGTAAGCCCAACCAGCATGACCAGGGCAATAAGCAAATTGATTTTTTTCATAAGTCATTTTTTAATGTGTTTCAATTGCTAACCGCATGAGAAGGGGTAAACCCTACTTTTTTGTGAAAATAATTAGTCTCTGCAAGAAAACGCCAAGCGGAAAAGGGTGGAAAAGGTTGGGAAGGGTTGGAAATGAAAGGACTTGAATAAACGCATTGCAAATGCAAAAATTAAAGCATCCTCGTTGCAAACGAGGATGAGTACTAGTTTAAGCACGAATATTTGTATTCAAGTGCCAGAAATTATTCAGAGCTTGAAAGTGTTATTGAAACAGTTGCGTTATAGTTTAAGTAAGAGATAGGCCAGCATAGTTGCAACTAAGCTGAGTGGGGTAGCGGTTGGCATTCCTTCATCATAGTCTTGTTTAATAATTCAATCCAAAAGTCCAAAGAGGAATTACATTGCGATAACCATATTCTATATCATCTTTTACAACAAATGATTTGCCGTCTTTTTCTATTTGATTCTGTTGTTTATTTTTTCCTCCAACTTCAAACGTATAGTTTTCAATTACAAAATCTGCCTTCTTTGATGATATGACTTCATTCTTCACTTGCATTTGATTGAAAAAGAACGTTTCTCGCAAGTTTCCAATATTTGATTTTTCACCAACCAAGTTGAAAATGATATTTGTATTATCTAAGTACACCTTATCAACTTTTCCTAATCCTCTGATTCCACACGTTTCATCTCTTAACTGCCCAATAAGTCCTGCCTTTTCCATATATGAAAAATAATCGTCTAACGAATTCCGACTTACACTAATCATTTCAGATATTTTAGAAAAATTAGGTTTAAATGGAACGCTTTCAGCAATTATGGAAAGTAATCGTTTTAGCTTTCGACTTGTTCCAACATTTAGGTTTGCATATTGCGGAATATCTGATTCCAAGGTTTGAACAATAATTTGGCCTAAACGTAAATTCATTTCATTTTCTATTCCAAATGGATAGTATCCTCGTTTTAAATAGTCGTTAAATAGTGGCAATGGATGTTGAATATGCTCAAGTTTCACTTCATTATTTATGATTTGCTCTAAAGTGTAGACTTTCGTTTCATAATTATGAAATAATTTCAAATATTCACGAAATGATAATCCTTGTAATTTGTAAATAATTGCTCGACGGCTTAAATCGGCAGAGCCTTTAAGTATATCAAGTACAGAAGAACCAGTAAAAATAACTTTCAATGTAGGAAATGAGTCATAAATGTTTTTTAGTTCTCGAGACCAGTGAGTGTATTTATGAATCTCGTCAATAAATAAGTATTCTCCTGCATTTTTATAGAAATCATCCGCTAAATCAAAAAGTCTTTTTTCGCCAAAGTACATATCGTCTGCGGAAACATATAACGCTTTTTTGCTGTCTAAATTTTCCTTGATATGTTGTAAAATCATGGTCGTTTTACCAACACCACGAGCGCCAATAATCCCAATCATTCGACTTTCCCACGAGACTTTATCATACAAATAACGTTTAAAATCCGTTGTCGTACTTTGCAAAAGCGTTTCAAATTTCTGATATAATGTTCTCATAATATCTCCGTCCTATTTTGACAAAGATACAAATATGCACAACGTATTTAACACTTAATTGATAATATTGCTCAATTTAATGTGCAAAATGCTACACTGAGCGGGATATTAAGTCCTCGCTGCAAAGGAGGGCAAGATCCTCTCATTTAGCCTTATTTATCGAGATTGCTTCGTCATACTTCCTCGCAATGACGC
>CAYWNI010000283.1:0-4345 GCA_964459525.1 uncultured Lentimicrobiaceae bacterium
AGCAACCTGGTCTTTTGTTTCGGCTTTTAAATAGGTTACGTTAAAAGCACGGGTAAGCAAGTCCATGCTGAGGTTGTGTCTGGCTTCAAAATATTCTTCAAAGCCCTCAACTGTATCTGGGCCTTGAATAAAGCGAAATATTCCGCCTCCTTGGTTGTTGATTACAATTATTTTTAGGTTCGGACTGTGCGTCAATAACATGAGACCGTTGCTGTCGTAAATAAACCCTAAGTCGCCTGTTATAAGCACATTGGGCTGGGTTGATATACGTGAAACTCCGGCAGCTGTCGAAATCTGTCCATCAATACCACTTACGCCGCGGTTGCTGTAACAGGTCACTTGCGGAAGGCTTCCAAAGAGTTGCGAATACCTAACGGGTGTGCTGTTTCCTAGGTGTAAGTTGCAAGGTCTTGGGAGGTTGTTGAGGATGGTTTCAAATACCTTGAAATCGCTGTATGGCGTGTTGTTCAGGTAACAGGTTCTTAATTTTTGTGCCAGTACTTTTTTCTCTAACCACAAATATTTGTAGCTACTTTCATCTTGAATGGGAATTTTTGAAAGTTTCTCAAATAGATGCTGCTCTTCGCCCGATACCGATCCTGTCTGACAGAAAAATGTGTCCATTTGTTCGCCATTAGCCGAAAAATGCCAGTGATTTTTAGGCTGATTTTTCCGCAAAAAGGCTTTAATCATTTTTGAAACAATGGCTCCGCCAAAAGTAATCAGTAAATCGGGGGCAAGCTTGGTTGTTTCATCTGGTTTAATTGTTGCAATTGCACTATCGATTATGTCGATAAAATCGGGATGGTGTAGGTTTGAGGTGGTTTCTGTTAGAACGGTTGTGTTTTTATTTTTTGAGAGCAGACTCAAAATTTTTTCCGTCTCTGGCTGTGGTGTCGACTGTCCCACAAGGATCATTGTTTTTGTGCTGGATTTCCATTGATCGACTAATGCTTCTGGCAATGCGTGTTCTGTTTTATGCTCACTTGGGATATTCAGCAATGGCCTGCCAGTTGACGGATCTTCAGTAATATTGTACAGGGGCTCGTCGAGAGGAACGTTAAGGTGAACAGGGCCTTTTGGTGCTTGCATGCTGAGTTGATAAGCTTCGCTAATCAGCTCTTCAACACGGGTCGTCGATTCTTCGTTGGAGGCCTCCGTAGGAAGGGTGTAACTCGCCTTTATGTAATTGGCGTAGAGGTTGTTTTGGTGAATGGTTTGCCCATCGCCAATGTCGATATGCTTTGGCGACCTGTCTGCGGTAAGCACCAGCAGTGGAATCTTTTGGTAATACGCTTCGGCTATGGCTGGTGCATAGTTTAGCGGTGCCGACCCCGAAGTACAGTCGATAGCCACACATTTTTTTGATTCAATGGCTATGCCGAGGGCGAAAAAGGCCGCACTTCTTTCGTCGGCAACTGTTATGATTTTTGTTTTTTTAAGTAAGCTGAATGCAATAATAATGGGTGCATTACGCGATCCAGGGCTATGAACTAAATAGTCGAGGCCATGCTGGTTAAGTATTTCAGCCAGCAGTGCTACTGGTTTTTTGTCGGTCGTCATCATGCAAATGTCTACATTTTTTCAATTACCGACAACAGGGTTTGTGATTTCAGCACAGTTTCTTCCCATTCGTTTTCGGCTACAGATGCAGCGGTTAAACCTCCTCCCACATACAGGTTGATGGTTTCTGCCGAGAACTCAGCACAGCGCAAATTAACATACAAATCCGACTTGTCGCCCAAGTTCCAAGGGCCTAAAAACCCTGTGTAAAAGCGTCTCTCATGCTGTTCGGCTCTTTTTATCAGGTGATAAGCATCACCCTTTGGCAGTCCGCAAACGGCAGGGGTAGGGTGCAGTCCCATGATGATTTTACCTATTTTATCAGCCAGTTGGCTTTTCGGTATGGAGAACCGGGTAAGCCGATGTTCGAGATGTCCGGCACGAACTGTTGTTGGTTTTTCGGTGTGGAATTCCTGGATGCCATTTGCCGAAAGCAAATTTGTAATAAACTGAGATACAATATACTGTTCCTGCGTTTCTTTTGGAAGCCAAGCTTTTTGCGTTGTTTCGGGATGATAAAGCCGCGTACCTGCCAGTGCCATGGTGCTGGCTTCTGTGGGATTAGCTGATAGTAGTATTTCAGGTGTTGCGCCGCCCCAAATTCCTTTTCCAGGAAGGTGAAACAGGTAAGTAAAGGCTTCGGGGTAGCTTGTTGAAAGCTGACTGAAAAAGTTTTGATACGAAAAATCAGGTTTTTTTGATGTTGAAACAATCCGCGAAAGCACTACTTTTTTAAGTTCATCTTTTTGCAAAAGATTGATTAGGTATTCAGCGTTATTGAGGTATGCATGGCGATTAATAACATGATTCTCAATATCAAAATCAGGAAAAGTTCCGGTGGGAATAGAGTCGATAAAGGCCAAAAATTCTGGGTTTACCTCTTCGTTTTCAATAATGAAATCCGGATTGATCAGGAATGCACTTCCCGAATGGGCGCTCTCGAAAGGGGCAATCACAAATCCTCTAAATTCATCAATGTCGAGAATGTCGATTTCTTTTACCTCTTCATTTTTTTGACATACTAACAAACTATGGGCACAATGCGGCAAGCGGTAAATGGCAAAAGGAAGGTTTTTTTGCAGCAGCAAATCTATCAAGGCAATGTCTTTTTTTTGACTCATTTTTTAATAATGAAATTGGTTAGCCGACAGGTTGATACCAGGCGATTTTTTTCGTCGGTAATGTCAACATTCCAGACGTGGGTATTTTTTCCCTGATGGATAATTTTTGCTTCGGCTACTACCGACCCCGCTGTAACGCTGCGCAAATGGTTGGCGGTGATTTGAGCACCAACCACCGCATATTTTTCAATGTCGACGAGCAAAGCTGAACCTACGCTGCCCACAGATTCGGCCAATGCAGCACTTGCGCCGCCATGCAGAAGGCCCATTGGCTGATGTGTTCTTTTGTCGACGGGCATGCTGGCTTTTATGTAACCAGGCGAAGCTTCTGTGTAAACAATGTTCAGATGCTCCATCATGGTATTTTTGTTTATTTGGTTCAGGTCGCCCAAATTGTAATTTATTAATTTCATTGTCAGTTGTTTCAGAGGTGTTGGCGCAGTCTATTTGTTGGTAATTGCATAATTAAGGTGTTTATTGTCCCCAGCTTTCCCTGTCGAGGCTGCGAAATTGGATGGCTTCAGCCAGATGTTCTGATTTTATGTCGATTGAATTATCCAGATCGGCAATGGTTCTCGCTACTTTTTTAATTCTGATAAAGGCCCGTGCCGACAGACTTAGCCTTTCCATGGCTGTTTTAAGCAAAGCCACACCTTCTGGTTTTAATTGGCAGAAAGCATCAATGTCTTTGGCCGACATTTGGGCATTTGTAAAAATATTTGGCTGGTTTTCAAAGCGTTTTTCCTGAATTTTTTGCGCCGCGATCACCCGTTTTCGTATGTCGTTACTTACTTCACCTTTAGGCGTGTCAGTCAGGTCTTTAAATGGAACTGGAGTAACTTCCACATGGATGTCGATACGGTCGAGGAGAGGCCCTGAGATTTTATTCAAGTAATTTTTTACCGCTCCGGGCGAACAAACACACTCGCGGTACGGATCGTTGTAGTAGCCACACGGACAGGGATTCATGGCGGCGATAAGCATAAAGCTGGCCGGATAAGTTACCGTTATGCGTGCCCGCGAAATGGTAACAACACGGTCTTCCATCGGTTGCCGCATTACTTCCAGCACCGATCTTTTAAATTCCGGAAGTTCATCCAGAAAAAGGACACCATTTTGTGCCAGCGAAATTTCGCCAGGTTGCGGATACGATCCCCCTCCAACAAGCCCGGCATCGCTGATGGTATGGTGCGGCGATCGAAATGGGCGGTTGGCGACAAGTCCAGTCGATTCGCCTAAAATTCCAGCAACAGAATGTATTTTGGTGGTTTCAAGTGCCTCGTTTAACGACATCGGTGGCAGAATGCTGGGAAGGCGTTTGGCCAGCATGGTTTTTCCCGACCCGGGAGGGCCTATCATTATGGCGTTATGTCCGCCGGCAGCGGCAATTTCAAGGGCGCGTTTTATGTTTTCTTGGCCCTTGACATCCTCAAAATCAAAAGCGTAATGGTTCATGCCTGAGTCCAACGCATCACTGAGCCCTGAGCTCAAAGGCTGCGCTTGGCTTTTGCCTTCAAGCATTTCGATTACTTCGCTGATGTGTTCAAAGCCATAGGTCTCGATGCCTTCAACCACTGCTGCTTCAGGGGCATTTTTTAACGGGAGTATAACGCCCTTAAATCCCAGATCGCGTGCCTTTAAGGCAATAGGTAGTGCGCCTT
>CAYWNI010000284.1:0-4339 GCA_964459525.1 uncultured Lentimicrobiaceae bacterium
TCAATTTTTTCATTCAAGTTTCTTTTTACTTCTGTCAATTCCGCAAAAAGTGTAGGGTCGACGGCGTTATGAACGGTTACTACCTTGCCTGGTTCAATGCCATACTTTTCAATTACGATTTTTCGTGTGAGGTTGCTAACAGTAATTACCCGGTCGGCTGCCATCATTCCCTCTTTTTCTATGGCATATACCTGAGAGTTAATGTTTTTCCCTGAACGATCGAATTCTGTCGCATGCATGTGAACCACCAAAGGTTTTCCTGACGATTCTTTTGCTGCTACACCGGCAGGGTAGGCGAGCCAGTCGTGTGCATGGATGATGTCATATTCTTCTTTTACTGCAAGCGCAGATCCGATAAGTGCGTAGCGTGCAACCTCTTCCATAAGGTTTGCGCCGTATTTTCCTGAAAATTTATAATCCTTCGAAAAAACATGGCTTGTGTATTTCTCACCCGATTTTTTTCTTTTTGACATCTCTCGGGCAAAATCTTCGGGGCCAACATAGGGTATTATGTTCGATCCAATTTCAAGGTATTTTACCCGTTTCCAGTATTCTTTATAGTTTTCGTCGGTCTGGTCGAAAGGAATATTGCTGGCGTTTACCAACCGCACAGCTTCTTGGTTTTCATCGCCGTATGCTTTTGGTACAACAAAAATTATCTCCACTCCATGTTTCGCTAATCCTTTTGTTAAACCAAAGCAGGCTGTTCCCAGCCCTCCTGTAATATGTGGAGGAAACTCCCATCCAAACATTAATATTCTCATTATTATTGCAGTTTTATCATGTTGACAATCTTCGTCGTATTATTATTCTTGGTTCATTTGATCAAGGATGAACTTAATGCGTAAGAGCTCCGCAACGCTCCAGGCTTGTGATATCGCTCCGGCAGCTTTGTGGGGTGGATTGCCATCGTAAACTTCTGAAATGGTTCCAATTCCGGCTTCTGTCATTACTTCATTAAACCCTTGATAAAGTGTTTCAATATGTTCAATTCCAGTATTTCCGTATACTTTTAAATAGGCTTCGGTGTAGGCCCCGAGCAGCCATGTCCAGGCGCTTCCTTGATGATAAGCCAAATCTCTATCGGTTTGATTTCCTGAGTATTCACCTTTGTAATCTTCGTTCTTCGGACTTAGTGACCGTAATCCTCTCTTGGTCAGCAAATCGTTTTTCACTCTGATTATAATTGATTTAGCCATAGCGTTTGTCACCATCGAGTAAGGCATTGAAAGTGCAAAAACCATGTTTGGTCTTACTTCCCAGTTTTTGTTCTCGTAGGTGGTATGGTCGGCTAAGTATCCTTTTTCGTCAGACCAGAATGTTTCAATAAACGATTTTTTAATTCTCTCAGGATAATCTTTCCATTCTTCAAGAAAGGCCACATCTCCCGCCGATTCGGCTAATTCGATGCTGAACATCAGCGCGTTGTACCAAAGTGCATTTACTTCTACAGCAAATCCTGTTCTCGGGGTAACGGGTTTGCCTGCAATTATAGCGTCCATCCAAGTAAGAGCCAGTCCTGATTCTCCTGCCCAAACGAGCCCATTGTCATGAATTTTTATGTCAAAATGAGTTCCGTACTTGAAATGAGCTAAAATTGTTTTCATCACTCTACCATAATCTTTCCATATGATGGCTTTTTTTTGTTGTCGCAAGCTTAGTTGCTGGAGTGCCCAGAAAAACCAAAATGAACTGTCGACGGAATGGTAGGTAATGTCTTTCCCTTGACCCATATTAGGAAAGAGTCCATCCCAAAGCACACTGACCATGGTGTTGATTACATCTTTAAAAGCTTTGTAATTCTTCTTAGGCAATGTCAATCCCGGCAACGCAATAAATGTATCGCGTCCCCAACGCCCAAACCAAGGATATCCTGCAACAACCTCGCTTTTTTTGTTGTTTTTGATAAGAAATTCATCACCAGCATTTGAAAGACAGTTTTCAAAGCTGTCGCGAGGAGTGCGTTTTTTTACTTCGTCTGTCCACTGTTTACGAAGTGAATCGGGATTTTTTTCTTCCAGTGCTACTGAAATAACTGCTGATTCTCCTTTTTTTAATTTGATATCGAAGTAGCCCGGAACGTAAAGGTCTTCGGTACTTGCATAACCTCTTTCCTTTTCACGGATGTATTCGATATCGTAGTACCAGTCGGGAACATGTGTGTAGGTCGCTGGTTTCGAGAATTGCATATGTAGTTTTGAATAACCTTTGTACATCTGCCAGCTTACTCCGTTTTTTATTTCTTTGTACTTCGTGTCAGCCCATGTATTTGCTTTTGTAAGGCGATGAACGCTACGATATGCTAAAAAAGGTTTAAGCCTGAATGTAACAGGGTTAGCGGTTTCGTTTAGTGTATATTTAATGAGGATTCTATCGTCGTTGAGCGCAAAAATGTATTCCTTAGTAAACATTATGTTCCCCATTCTATAAACCAAAGTTGGGTTGGGATCTGAGTTAAACTCCCTTAAATATTTGTGCCCTTTTGGTTCGTAGATGTTTCCAGGATACATGCGCATCCCCGTGTGAAACTCGAAATTATTATCGATAACTGTTTCGTCTATAGTCGATAGCAATACGTGGTTGTCGTCGTCAATTAATGGTTGTGGCGTTACAAGTAACCCGTGATACTTGCGTGTGTTGGTGGTAATAACAGTAGTGCTGGCATAACTGCCTGCACGATTTGTGCGCAATAACTCACGTTCGAGTGAGAACTTTAAGTTGATTAGTTGCGTTTTGTCAAAATGTATGTAGCTCATTATCTATAGGTTACAGATTGTATCAAATTATTTAGTTGATGGTGCAAAATTATAGCAATTTAGTTATAAATCTTCAATTAGCACGTACTTAACAAGAATTAAATATTATTTTAATTTTTGGTAGGAAAGCGTTTATTGCAATGAACATGTTATAAGGAACAGTAAATCAATATTATATATAGGTTAAAGTTGCAAGCTGGTCTTCGTATTAGGGGTGGTTAAAACGTTTGCGCTTATTTTGAATGCTTATTAATTGGTTTTGGAATACCTTATTTAATAGTGGATTAACGCAATGCAATTTAACATGCGAAACGGGGCATCTTGTCTAAAAATTGCACTTTGTTTTTTTTTTGGTTTTACATAATACTTTGTGTGATTAGGATTATAGTGTAATTTTGCGAAAACCACGATTGATAATTAAATCTAATACTATGTTTTCATCTCGATCTGTTCGTTATTTATTTTACTGGTTTATGTTTTTTAGCCTTGTTGCCGAGGCTCAGGAAAAAAAACCGCTTTCGCATGATGTTTATGACAGCTGGACGCAACTCGAGAATTATGGAATCAGTAATAATGGAAAGTTTGTACTTTATGAATTAAACCCTCAAAAAGGTGATGGAACATTGTTTATTAAGGCGTTGGATAATCATTTATTTGATTCTGTTTCGCGAGGTACTAAAGCCACTTTTTCGCCTTCGTCCAATTTTATTATCTATACGATCAGTGCGTCATACGACACTATCCGGTCGGCTAAATTAAAAAAAGTAAAAAAGGAAAAATTACCTAAAGACTCACTTGGTATAAGCGTTTTGGAAACAGCTAGAGCTTACCGTTTTGCCAACTTAAAGTCATTTCAGGTGCCCGAGGATACCTCTGATTGGGTGGCCATATTAACCGAAATGGAGGTAGCTAAAGCATCAAAAGATACTGCAGCTATCGATAGTCTTAGGCCAGTAGTAAAGCCGAAGAAAAAAAAGGGAAAAACAAATAGCAATAGATTGGTTTTATTAAATCCTATTAGTGGCGATTCGGCGGTTTTTGATAGAGTAGAACACTATAAACTTAGTGATAACGGTCACTTATGCGCTATTGTTCAGCATTTTTCTGATTCTATTGATTCTGTCCGTATAATTGCTTATCAGCCTGAGCTCAAGAAAACGCGGGAATTGTTCTTTAACGCAGGTGCTTCGTCTGGAGTTACTGTAGATAAAACAGGAAGTCAGTTGGCTTTTACTTATTCTGCTGATACCGTAAAAGAGAAGTCTTATACATTATATTATGTAAATCTGGCGGAGGAAAATTCCATTTTAGTCCCTGGAGGTGATTTTTCCAGATTGAAGGATGGTTGGTCAGTTAGTGAATACAAGCAGCCTTGGTTTAACGAGCATGGTGATGAATTGTACTTTGGTGCGGCTCCAATGCCCGAAATACCAGTTAAGGATACGCTTACAGAGGATGAAAAAGTAAGTGTTGATATTTGGAATTGGAAAGATGACCGTTTGCAGCCACAACAGCTAAAAATGTTGGATTCAGATAAAAAGAAGTCATATACAGCTGTTTATTTTCCTAAAACCGATAAGGTA